>CANCVE010000002.1 GCA_947381435.1 Chitinophagaceae bacterium | reverse complement strand
GGTGCGGGAGGTAACGGTCAAGTTCTTGTTACTTATTATAGCGTTCCTAATGTCTCTGCTATTTCTCCAAATAATATTAATGTTGGAAATGGAGCCTTTACAATAACTATTACTGGTACCAACTTCTTTACAGGAGTTAGTCAGATAACATGGAATGGTACTCCAATCACTACAACCTTTGTTAGTTCTACTTCATTGACAGCCTCAGTTCCTTCTACAAGTGTGGACACTGCAGGTGCAGTTAGTGTGGGCGTTATCAATACAGGTGCAAATGGAACTTCTACCTGTGTCAGTACACAGACATTTACTGTCAATCAAATAGCCCCTACAATTGGTGCATTTACAGTTGCTTCAAAAACTTATGGTAATAGTTCTTTTAACTTGACTGCTCCGACTTCTAATAGTGCTGGTGCATATACCTATACAAGTAGCAACACTTTAGTAGCTACAATCAGTGGTTCTACGGTAACAATTACTGGCGCAGGAACTGCAACAATTACTGCAACTCAAGCAGCGAATGGCAATTATACTTCAGGTTCTACCACAGCAACACTTACTGTTGGCAAGGCTGTACTAACGATTTCTGCGATTGCACTAACAGAAAATTATGGTACGGCTGTGTCAACAGTAACTGGGGCTGGGTCATATACAGTAAGCGGATTACTAAACGGAGATTTATCTTCTGTCATTACTGGTTCAGTTTCTTACACTACCAACTATACTACAACAACTGCTGCGGGAACTACAGGTGTTACAATAACTCCTGATATTACTGCATTAACTGCAACTAACTACTCATTTACAGCAGTTACTGGAACAATAAATATTCTTCCTTTAACTGCAACAGCATTTACAACATCAAGCGCTACTACAACAGGCTTAACCCTAAGTTGGACAGCACCTTCAGTTGCTCCAACAGGGTATATCGTTTTAAGAACAACTAGTACCGGGACAACTTACCCGAACACGAATCCTGTGAACGGTACAGTTTACAGTGCTGGAGGTACACTTGGTAATGCTTCGGTTATGTATGTAGGAAGTAATATAAGTGCAGCAATCAGTTCATTGAGTGCTGGATCTATTTATAGCTATAGTATTTACAGTTACGCAGGGTCGCCTTCACCAGTTTATTCGGCTACGGCTCTTACAGGACAAGGATTTACTATTGCTACCAACGACTTTAATGCACAGCCAACTGGTTTTAATGCATTAACCTACAGCACTTCAAATCAGTTAGCCCCCAACTGGACAGTGCCATCTTTTAATAATACTTCTTTCTCTCGTGGATACATGTTAGTGTATGCACCAATTGGTACAACACCTACTTTTACAGCTGCTAATGGGAACAGTCCTACTGTTGGTACAGGATGTACTTTGGCAATTTTAACCAACGCCTATTCTGGAAATACACTTGTTACTGGATTATCTAATTGTCAGACCTACAACCTTTTGATAGTACCTTACACGTGGGATGGAACTAATGCGGGTACGTACAATTATTTTACATTGGGCGCACCAACTACCAGCCAAACAACCTATAGTACACCTCTTTTTAGTAACTTAACTACTAACGTTACTTCTTCTACAGCTGCCACACTTGGGGCTACGATTGCCTTGTGTGGAAATACCATTAGTGCTCGAGGGATAGTATGGAGTTCTACAACTGGAAATGAGAACTATTATAATGGCAATAATAGCAGTAATGGAAATGCTAGTGACGGTAGTACAACTGCAGGTGCCTACACTGTGCCTTTTTCTGGTCTCTCGCCTCAAACACAATATTTCTATAAGGGTTATGCTATGAATGGCAATGCTATTTACTCATCGGAGAACAGTTTTTATACCTGGTCTAATCCTCCAACAGTACAGCCTTCTTCATTTACAGCTACTGTAGTTGGGACATCATCACTAACTATCAATTGGACTGCTGCAACATTCCCATCATCGGGCGCAACCAATACAGGTTATTTAATTGTTTACGCTCCCTCTGGAACTACTCCTGCTTTATCATCAACTAATGGCAATGCGCCTTTAGCTAGTGCAGGAACACTTATAAATATTACACCTGCTGCATTAACGACTACGATTACAGGTTTGACAGCCGGAACTAACTATAACTTATTAATAATTCCTTACACTTGGGATGGCACACATGCTGCTACTTACAATTATTTAACTGCAAGTGCTAAAACAACAACAGGTACACCCAACAAGGCAACTCCTACTATTACAACCATTCCTAATGCTACCAATATTACTTATGGTCAAACATTGGCATCTTCAACTTTGAGTGGAGGGGTAGCAAGTGTGGCAGGTACTTTTGCTTTCACAACAACTTCTACTGCTCCTAGTGCAGGAACTGCAAGTCAGAGTGTAACTTTCACGCCTACAGATGCTGCAAATTACAATACAACTACAACATCGGTGAATGTTACAGTTAGCAAGATTGCTTTAACTGTAACAGGTGCCACAACAACAAATAAGGTTTATGACGGTACTAATACGGCTTCTGTAACAGGAGGTTCATTGGTAGGATTTCTTGCTGGAGATGTAGCAAATGTTACGTTGACACAATCAGGTACATTCGCACAAAGCGCTGTAGGAACTTCAATCGTCATCACTTCTACAAGTACAATCAGTGGTACTGCTGCAGGTAACTATACATTAACTCAGCCTACACTTACTGCAAGAAACATTACGGCTATTGCTTTAACTGTAACAGGTGCCACAACAGCTAACAAAGTTTATAATGGAACAAACGTAGCTTCTGTAACAGGAGGTTCATTGGTAGGAGTTCTTGCTGGAGATGTAGCAAATGTTACGTTGACACAATCAGGTACATTCGCACAAAGCGCTGTAGGAACTTCAATCGTCATCACTTCTACAAGTACAATCAGTGGTACTGCTGCCGGTAACTATACATTAACTCAGCCTACACTTACTGCAAGAAACATTACAGTGGCTCCATTAACTATCACAGCTTCTGCGCAAAACAAGACTTATGGTGCCACATTAGCATTAGGGACTACTTCGTTTACGACAAGTGGATTAGTTAATAGTGATGCAGTTTCTTCTGCTACCTTAACAAGTACAGGAACTGTCAATACAGCTGCTTCTGGTTCTTACTCTATAGTTCCAAGTGCTGCAGTTGGTTCTGGGTTAGGAAATTATACAATCACTTACACAAACGGAACGTTAACTGTAAAGAAAGCAGTTTTAACTGTTACAGCCGATAGTAAAACAGTTACTCTAGGTTCTGCAATACCTACTCTTACTTATACAATTACTGGTTATGTAAATAGTGAAACTTCAAGTGTTATTAGTGGTACTCCATTATTATCATCGCTTTATACGGCTGCTACTTTACAAAGTGCAAGCCCTGTAGCAATTACTCCAGCAATTGGCACTTTAACTGCCACCAACTACACTTTTAATTTTGTAGCTGGTGCAATTAATATTAGTTGTACAACTGGTGCCTGGACAGGAGTAGTATCTAGCGATTATTCAAATACGGGAAATTGGTGTGGTGGAATTTTGCCAAGTAGTAGTACAGATGTAGTTGTTCTTGCTTCAGCTCCCAATGCTCCTGCAGTAACTGGTACATTAACTATCAGTAATTTAATAGTTCCTAGTGGTGCGTCAATGACTATTACTGGTACATTAAACATAAATGGGGCTATCAGTAATAGTGGGACAATCAATGCTACAACAGGAAGTATTGTAATGAATGGTAGTTCTGCACAAACAATACCCAATAATACATTTAGTGGAAACACCGTTCAGAATTTAACCATTAATAATACCGCAGGTGTAACGCTAGCAGGTTTATTAAATGTAACAGGAACAGTTACTCCTGCGTCGGGCACTTTAAATACGGGGGGCTTTCTTGTTCTTAAATCTGATGAAATAGCTACTGCAAGAATTGCTTCTGGCTCAGGTAATTATATCTCTGGCGCTGTAACTGTTCAACGTTATATTCCAGCAAAATCAGCTCGTAGGTATAGCTTTATAGGAAGCGTAATTTCAGCACCAATTAGATCTTCATGGCAGCAACAAATCTACATAACTGGTAAAGGAACTGGAGGAACACCGTGTGGAAATACTTCTGGCAATGGCGGAAGTACTGACAAATACAACTCGAACGGATTTGACGTTACCAGCACCAATGCATCAAGCATGACAACCTATAGCGGTCCACTAGTAAGTGGTAGCCATTGGGTATCTGTGGCGAACACACAAAACACTAACCTGACTCCGGGGATTGGTTATAAAGTTAATATACGTGGAGATAGAAATAGTGCAACCATTACATGTGCCGACCAGTTAACCTCTTCAACACCAACTGTTCCGCAAGCTGTTACTTTGAGTTCAACAGGTACTGTAACAACTGGAGATGTAACTATTGGATTGAATGACATTGCTTCTAGTAAGTATTCGCTTATAGCAAATCCTTATCCATCTCAAATAAACTATGAAACGTTCGCTGCACAAAATTCAATTATAAACAACAAAATGTGGGCTTACAGTCCTTTTGGGAATGGAAATTACGCAACTTATTGTCAAGGAATAATTGCAAATGCAGCTAATGGATATGACAATACAAATGGTCATTTTATAGCTAGTGGACAAGCATTCTTTGTAGAAGCAACTGCAAACGGTTCTGTTACTTTCAAAGAAAACATTAAGATGAATGGTTCTATTCCGAATGTAAAATACTTTGGCGCAGCTAACAATAAATTGATTAGAGTTGGATTTAGAAGTACTAATAATGAATTGTTTGACGAAGTTGTATTTAGGTTTAATAGAGAGGGCTCTTCAACATACAATTCGGCATGGGACGCAGCTACATTTAATGGGGCAAACCAGGTATTAGTAACACTAAAAGGGGCTGATAGATTGGCAATATCTACACTTCCAGATTCTACAAAAGTAGATACTGCCAAGCTAGGTGTAAAAAGCATAGTAGCTGGTACTTTTAAACTTACATTCTCCGATTTTAGTGGTATTGATAGCAACACTATTATTACACTGAAAGATAATTTCTTAGGTGTGGTTCGTAGAATTAATGATAATAGTGAGTACAATTTCAATGTAACAAATGATGTGAACAGCAAGGGCGACAATCGTTTTGCATTAATCTTCCATAAAGCAAGTTCATCAACGCTACCTGTTAGTTTTTCAGGAATCTCTGCAACAAAAAAGAATGGCAATATTGAAGTTAAATGGAGCATTGCCCAACAGGTAAATATTAAAAAATATGTTGTTGAAAGAAGTGTCGACGCTAAGAATTTTACTGCAATTTCAAACGTGGAAGCCGTTAATTCAACTCTGTATTCAATAACAGACACTGATGTCCCTGCAAATTCAGAAGTTGTTTATTATAGAGTAAGAGCAGTAGACAAAAGTGAGTTAAACACTTACAGTTCAATTGTACAAGTTAAACAAAGCATTAAAGCTGCATTTGTAAATGCTTACCCTAACCCATTAACTGGTAAAACGTTAAATATCAGCTTGAATAACTGCAACAAAGGCAAATACATTATAACAATTTACAATAGTATTGGTCAGCAAATATTGAATCAAGAAATCACACACCAATCAGGAAATAATGTTTATTCTTTAATGATTAACAATGACGTTGCTGCGGGTATTTACAACCTAAAAGTACAATCTGTAATTGGTAATGAAACGCTTTATCAATCGAAATTGTCCATACAGAAATAAGACTAATACAAAAACAGTAGTTACTAATATAGTGACTACTGTTTCTCTTAAATCAATTAACAACAAAAAAACAACTTAACATGGCATCAAGCATATCTACTTATTCATTTACAATGCGGTTATTACGATGGTTTTATAAACCAAATGAGATTCCTGCTAAACCATCTGAGGTTCGAAAAAAAGCACTTCTAATGTATCTTTTAATTGTACCATACTGGGTATTTACACTTCCTGGTTGTTTTCTGGAGGGCACTTTTTGTAACCTCAAAAGAAAGAATAAAATTGGACTATCTGTTATTGGTTATCTGTTATTCTTGATTGCAGGATGTATTTTATTGTATCCCATTTCGTTTTTTATTGTATTACCAAATTCAGCTTGGGTATCCATTGCATTATATGCAAGTAAGGCATGGTTAGTTATTGGTGCTTATGGCATTTGCATAATCACTTTAGAATACATAAAAGTGACAATTAGGATAATGAAACTCAGGAAAAGAAGAAAAAGAAGCTATTTTGATGGAAAGGCTCTTTTATCTAAATTATATGAAGCTAACCAAAGTTTGAGTCATGTAAATTGGCAAAATGAAAATACTGAGGTTCTTTTTTAACTAGTAGATTTATTATTAGTTTCCCCTTTCAATAAAACCCAATGAAGCTCAAAGCTCTCAAAGGGTTTTAGTTGATTGGGCGTTTAATTAATTATACAAGCTTCCGTAACCAATTATATGACATTTAAATAACATTTAATCAACTAAAAAAATCACTACGAAAAAATCATTGCGTTTGGTATTTAATACAGGTGATGATTATAATAAAATCTAGAGAACTTTAACATATTGGGAGTGTAATGATAAGCATAAAGATGGCTATTGTAATTAGCAAAGTTATTCAGACGAGTAATATAAAAACTATCGACTGTAATAATTTTTACGATTTTATCAAGTTAATAATCTTTACCCTATACAAATATAAATATAAGAAATATTAAAATTAGCATCCTTATGTCTGCTACTTTTGTGCGCTAAATAAAAGTGCATTATGGCAAACGAAATACTATTTACAGAAACACAACGATTTAAACAAAAGTGGCTTTGGGCATTACTAATTGCTATGGCAGTATTTATTCCTGGCCCCACAGCGCTAGGCTTAATTAGGCAAATATTCTTCGGTCAGCAATTTAGCAACAATGGGTTAATTCTTCTTACAATCGTAAACGTAGTTTTGCCGATTCTTCCCTTGTTATTCTTTGCTTACATGAAACTAGAAACTGTAATAAAGAACGATGGCATTTATGTACGCTTTTTACCTTTCCAACTAAAACCTAAATTCTATTCTTGGGAAAGCCTTTCACAATGTTATATAAGGCAATACAGCCCAATTAATGAATATGGAGGTTGGGGTTTGCGAGGATTTGGTAAAAACAAAGCATTGAATGTATCTGGCAACATGGGCATTCAGGTGGAGACAAAAGATGAATACAGAATGTTGATTGGAACAAATAAGCCTCAAGAAATAGAAGAAATAATGAGAAAACTTAAGCAATACAGGATTGGATAAAGACTATACGGTGGGAATAGGCTTTTGTTATTGATTTAATTTCTAGAATTGAAAGCTAAATTGATTAAATTAGCGAACAAACCGACAAGTTTATTTTAATAAATCAGAAGACAATCGAAATAGTTAACCGATTTTGACATTAATTTGTATAAACAAATCTTAAACTAAATTGATTATGAGAAAATTGTCAGGACTTTTACTTGCAGCAACATTTTTTGCAATTGGGTGTACAAAAACATCGACACCCGCTACAGAACAAACAAATAACGATTATCAACCGAACACTGTTGGCTCGTATTGGAAATTTAAAGACAGTACCACAGGTGCTTTTTCCACAATGACATCTACAGGAAAAATGAAAGTCCTTGATGGGAAGAACTATTACATTTTCAATTCTACCTCCCCTTCGTCTTCAACAGTTTCAGAGTCCTATCTTTTGAAGGCAAACAATTTCTATGATTTTAATGGTTTATTCAGCACCGGATCTTCTAGCGGAGGAATTATATTTAGATATTTAAATGACACCCTTAAAGTTGGTAGTTCATGGACTCTTAATGCTGGAGGCATTACCTCTAGTGGATACACTATTCCTGCTGTAATAAAAGGGAAAATCATTGAGAGAGGTATCACTAAAAAAGTAGGAGCCAATACTTTCTCAAATGTAATACACTCAAGAATGAATATGCAATATGATTATACCTCCGTTGGATTAGGAGTACAAGAAGTAGGTGTTTATGATATTTATGTTGCAAAAGGAATTGGCATTATTAAAAGCCAATCTAAAGTTGGCGGCTTTGGTTCTAACTATTCAGTCACCTCTGATTTGGTAGAATATTCAATAAAATAATTAAGAAAATAGTTTCCATAAAAGGCGAACATTTTTGTTCGCCTTTTTTATTACCCCCAATTCCGTTACTTTTATTCCACAATAAACTAGTATGCTACAATCATCTACACTCGAATTTTTAAGAGAATTGAAAGAGAATAACCATAGAGAATGGTTCGAGACTAATAGAAAACGCTATGAAAATGCAAAGACTGACTATCTAGAAATGATAGGTAAAGTACTTATAGGAGTTAGTAAAAATGACCCAACGCTAGCCTCTCTAGAACCTAAAGATTGCATATTCAGGATTAATAGGGATGTTCGGTTTAGTAAGGATAAGAGTCCGTATAAAACAAATTTGGGCGCAGGGTTTGGCAAGGGCGGTAAGAAAATGTTCTTGGCAGGATACTATCTCCACTGCGAACCAGGAGGTAGTTTTATAGCTGGAGGAATGTGGATGCCGCCTACCCCGGAACTAAAGAAGATTAGGCAAGAAATAGATTATTGCTTAGAGGAGTTTGATGGTATCGTGAGAGCAAAATCATTTGTAGATAAACTAGGTTCATTGGAAAGAAGTAACGACATGGTGCTTTCAAGACCACCCAAAGGATATGAGACTGATAATCCTGCCATAGAATATTTAAAGCTGAAAAGCTACATTGCCTCCTCTCCTATCACAGACGCAGAGCTTACCAGCAAAGATTTAGTCCCTAAAATTGTTGAAGCCTGTGCAGCAATACAACCATTAATTTATTTTATAAATAAAGCGTTACAGTGAGCAGTAAGCAGTGAGCAGTAAGCAGTGTGAGTAGTGAGTAGTTGATAGTGAATATGAGCATTAATTATTGTTTACTGTTTACTGCTCACTGTTCACTGCTAACTATATTTTAAAGCTCTTCCTATGGTAGGGCGTTAACCCATGTTGTTCTATAGCATTTCGGTGAATGAGTGTTCCATACCCTTTGTTCTTATGCCAGCCATACATGGGGTATTCATCACTCAGCTTCTTCATATATTCATCCCTATACGTCTTAGCCAAAATACTTGCTGCGGCAATATTGGCATATTTACCATCTCCTTTAATGATGCATTTATGCAATATACCGAGATAAGGCACAAACCTATTTCCATCAATCAATAATAACTCTGGCACTTTCGATAGCTTAGCAATGGCCTTATGCATCGCCTTGAAAGAAGCTTGTAGTATGTTTATTTTATCAATTTCCTCATTGTCTACCATTGATACACCATAGCTAATGGCATACGTTTCGATATATTCCCTCAACAAATCTCTATCTTTTTCTTTTACTTGTTTGCTATCATTTAATAGTGGATGATAAAAGTCTGTTGGTAAAATGACAGCGGCTGCAAACACGGGGCCGGCATAACATCCTCGCCCTGCTTCGTCGCAACCAGCTTCTGCAACCTTTAACTGATACGTATTTATGAGTGATGCCATTGATGCCTACTTTAGGTTCCGTTAAAAGGTGTTATCAAAAACAAACATAAGAATATCTTACTGATTAAATGATTGGAACGATAGAACCTGATTGCTTTTCTGATTGAAAAGTATTCCTTACATACTTTAATTGCAATCCAGTCGCCGTCTAACCCCAAACTGAAAGAATTATTCCCAGACGGTCGCCGTCTAACCACAAATTGAGAGAATTATGCTCAGACGGCGGCCATCTAACCTCAAATTGAAAGAATTATACCCAGACGGTCGCCGTCTGACCCCAAATTGAACGGATTATACTCAGACGGCGTACATATTAGACCGAACACAACATTGCAGCACTTGCAATATAGAAATCAGTCCATTCAAATTCAAATAGTGAGATATAAAGTAAATAACCTATTAACTCTTATCACTATCCATTACTAACAAAACTTTATTATTCTCACTTCACTTTTAAAGTATTTCTTTGTAACCTTACCCGAAAAGAAAAATTATAGCTTTATACAATAAAAAAACATGCAGAAACAAGAAGATATTGAACAGTTGGGGATAAAAATACAGGAGTACGCTGTGGTGATAGACAGGCTGAAAGCAGAGATGAAGAAGGTGATTGTGGGACAGCAAACAATGGTAGACCGTTTGCTAATTGGTCTTTTAAGCAATGGGCATGTGTTGCTTGAAGGTGTTCCTGGATTAGCGAAGACATTAACCATAAAATCTCTTGCTGCTGCCATCAATGCACCTTTTAGTCGTATTCAGTTTACCCCCGATTTATTGCCGGCGGACATTGTGGGCACCATGATTTACAACCAACAACGCAATGAATTCTTGGTTCGCAAGGGCCCCATATTCTCCAACTTTATATTGGCTGATGAAATAAACCGCGCCCCCGCCAAAGTGCAAAGTGCCTTACTAGAAGCCATGCAGGAAAAACAGGTTACTATTGGCGATAATACTTATCCGCTTTCCGAACCATTTTTGGTGTTGGCAACACAGAATCCATTGGAACAAGAAGGAACTTATCCCCTACCAGAAGCACAGGCAGATCGATTTATGCTTAAAGTGGTTGTGGGCTATCCCGATAAAAAAGATGAACAATTAATCATCCGCCAGCAAGTACAAAGTTTGGCTGTGCCTACCATTAATCAGGTGGCCAATATTAGTGATATACTTCAAATAAGGTCAATAGTTAAACAAGTTTATCTCGATGAAAAGATTGAGCAGTACATTATAGACATCGTATTTGCTACCCGTTTCCCCGATCAATATGGCCTTAACAAATTGAAATCTTTGATAAGTTATGGGGTATCGCCAAGGGCAAGTATTCATTTGGCTATGGCAGCAAAGGCTTATGCGTTTATGGAAAAGCGTGCGTATGTTTTGCCAGAAGATATAAAGGCAATTGCGAAAGATGTGCTGCGTCATCGAATTGGGCTTACCTACGAAGCAGAAGCGGAAAATGTGACCACTGAAAGAATTGTGGAAGATATACTTAAAGCAGTGAAAGTACCTTAATAGTTGTTAGTGGCTAGTTATTAGTGGTAAGCGATTTGCCATTCAAAATTTAAAATTCATCATTTATAATTTACTAATTGAGTTTTTTCAAGCAATTATTTACTAAAAAGGAATCTTCTCTACCTGCAGAAGAGTCTTCAAATCTCACTCCTTTAGGGGATGGGGGTGGCGTTCGTTTGCTTGAGATTAAGAGTCGTAAACTAACTAATCAACTATTTACTGGCGAATACCATACTGCTTTTAAGGGCGCGGGAATGGTTTTTAAGGAGATTAAACAATATAGTGCAGGTGATGACATTCGGTTTATAGATTGGAATGTAAGTGCAAGGTTGGGCAGTACCTACAGTAAGGTTTTTGAAGAAGAGAGAGAGTTATCTGTTTTTATTATTGTGGATGCGAGTGCAAGCACCCTTTTTGGTACGGGCAATCAGAGTAAAAAAGAAATGATTACCGAGATTGCAGCGGTGCTTTCCTTTAGTGCAGCCAATAATAATGATAAGATTGGATTGATATTATGTACCGATACAGTTGAGAAATATATCCCGCCTAAAAAGGGAAAAGCGCATGTGCTTTTTATGATGCGAACATTAATTAGTCATCAACCTACGGCTAGGCATACTGACTTATCGAAGGCATTGCACTACTTAAATAATAATAGCAGGCATAAAAGCATTGTATTTATACTGAGCGATTTTGCTACGAATGATTATGATAGAATATTACGCACCTCTGCAAAGAAGCATGATGTAATAGGTATTAGGGTGTATGACAAAACGGAAACTACGCTACCCAAAGTGGGACTGATGCAAGTAGTTGATGCCGAAACGGGGGATACAATCTGGATTGATACCAACGATAATAATGCGAGGGCAGAATGGCAACGGCAACATGATAAGATTACCGTTACCACGCAGGAACACTTTAAAAAAGCAGGAGCCGATTTGTTGCAGATTGCCACAGGCGAAGATTATGTGAAGGTGTTGCAGAAGTTTTTTATAGGGAGGAATCGTTGACCGTTGACCGTTGACCGCTTACCGAAGTACCGTCAGTGGTTGATAACAATCAAATGCTTATAAACAATAAACGACTTTCGGTTAACGGTGAACGGAAAGCGGAAAGCAGTTAACGGTAAACAAAAAATGAATTGATGATAGTATTGAATGGACATAATATAACGGGCGGCTTTCCCAACCTTAAACTGATGGGGAGGATAGTTGCTGCGCTATTGTTTCTTTTGGTTGCATCAACTACTTATTCTCAGAAGGTTTCAGCAATCATCAGCAGGGATAAAATCAGACTCGGTGACCACTTTGATGTAAAACTCCTTGTAGATCCTGTAAGCAATAGTCCGCTTTCTATTGACTCATGGTTTAATATCCCCGACACATTTGCTAGCTTTCAGGTAGTAACCCGTCAACCAATTGATACCGTTTCTATTGCTTCTACAAAAGGTTACCATCAAATTATTACACTTACCTCCTTCGATACCGGCATGCATACAGTGCCTGCCTTTACGGTGGTTATTGGCAAAAAACAATACCAAACCCAACCTTTTAATGTTTCTATTTCTCCAATTGATGTTTCGCTTCGAAAAGATTATAATGACATAAAAGACATCATTGAGCCTGCACCAGAAACCGATTATACACTTTGGGAAATTATGGCAGGTGTTATAGTTTGGGTGGCCATCTTATACTTTGTTATTAAAAAATGGATTATTGGCAAGAAGCGAAAGTATACGCCCATCCACCCAAAAGACTTTTCATTAAATAACTATTTAGCTCAATTGAATGCTTTAGAAACTATTTATCAATCAGAAAAATACCAACAGTTCTATACTGATTTATTGTTGCTTTGTAAAGACTTTTCAGATCATCAGCTACATATTACCACCAAAACTAAAACCAACTCAGAATATATAACAGTATTAAAAAAGGCTATCCATGATAAGGAATTATTAAAACAATATATACACCTTCTACATAAAGCAGAGAGGGTGAAGTTTGCAAAAGCCACCCCTTCACTATCCGAGTGCAAGCAAAGCCTTGAGGAAGCAAAGGCAATCATTACCCAATTAGCATCTTCTCGCCCAAAAACTGCTGCCGATGTTATTTGATTTATTGCCTAACATAGTGTTCGCCTATCCTTGGGTGCTGCCATTATTGGTAGTAATACCTTATTTAATCTATTTAAAAAGAAGTAGAAAACACAAGGAAACGGCTAGCTTACAAGTGAGCACGCTGCAACATTATCGTCCATTATATAGTTGGAAACTACGCTTTCGTCCCCTGCCATTAATACTTCGCAGCATTGCCTTGGCAAGTTTAATAATTGCCATTGCAAGACCACAAGAGAAGTTTACCGAAGAGCAAACCTCTGGAGAGGGTATTGATATGGTGCTTTGTTTTGACATTAGCGGCAGCATGACAAGCCAAGATTTTAAGCCAGACAGACTAGAAGCGGCTAAAGAAATAGCCACCAACTTTGTGGAGAACAGGCCTGGAGATAGAATTGGCATTGTGATATTTAGTAGCCAAAGTTTTACGCTATGTCCCATTACCTCCGACCATAATACGGTAATGAATCAGATTGCAACCATACAGAATGGTTACTTAACAGAAGATGGAACGGCTATTGGCTCTGGCCTAGCCACTAGTGTAGACAGATTAAAGGATAGTAAAGCTAAGACTAAGATTGTGGTATTGATGACGGATGGCGTTGACTTTGGTGGGGTTATCCCGCCCGATATTGCTGAAAAGTTAGCTAAACTATATGGAATAAAAGTATACTGCATTGGTATTGGCACCAACCAAGTATTGGATGCAAACCCAAATGGAAAGGGTGGCAATCAACCAGAGAAACTAAGCTTTAACGACAATCTATTAAAGCACATCAGTAGCGAAACAGGTGGACAATACTTTACCGCCGCCAGCAAAGAAAGTCTTGCAGAGAGTTATAAATCGATAGATAAACTAGAAAAGAGCAAGATAGAAACCACTACCTACAATCATTTTACAGAAAAGTTTCTTCCGTTTGTTTTGATTGGGCTTGCTTGTATATTGATTGAATTATTGCTTTCACTGACTGTGCTACGTAAGTTTCCATAACCTGATAATAGAAACTATGACTACATGAATATTTCCGCCCTAGTTGGTGTTCCCCACTCGCCGTTGTTTGGTCTTCTTGACCAACAACAATCAAGTGTAAATAACCAATTCGTTTACAAATAGACGGCTTCTAGTCTATGTTGTTGGTCAAGAAGATCAAACAACGGCGAGTAACACAGTCTGCATCCTTCTCAATTAATCTTTCCTCTTTATACTCTACAAATATCTACACAAATTGCAAAATATATCTAAAATGCTTAATCACTTATACAGTTATGGAGACAATTGGGTGTTATTGTTTGTTATAATTTCATTTACTGCAAAACCTACTAGGTTTACCTCCATTTGGTTTCAATTGCTGTATAACCTACTAGCTTTACCTCCATTTGGTTTCAATTGCTGTATAACCTACTAGGTTTACCTCCATTTGGTTCCAATTACTCTATAACCTACTAGGTTTACCTCCATTTGGTATCAATTGCTGTATAACCTACTAGGTTTTACTCACACTGAAAAAACTTTATTAAGTTCTTTTTAAATGAGCTTTTATTCTTAAAAAACTATTGTTTTAATCATATAAAATAAGTTTCACACTTTTATAAGTCGCCTTTAGATAGATTTGTGGCATGAAACAATTAGTATTTTCTCTATTCATTTTAATGTTCGTATTGCTCTCTTGCAAAAACAAACAGGAGCAAAAAGCACCTGCAGCACCCGCTTCTACGGCTACAGCCGATACCACTAAATTCTTTGACGTAAAGGGATTTATTGAAAGCGAGATAAAGGACGTGACAACTACCCCCTATTTTCTGTACACCATTACAACAAGGGATGACAAGAAAAGAGATTCTGCCCACGTAACAACAACCGAGTTTGTAAGGCTTGCACAAGAGTTTTTGGCTCAGGATATAACCCAATCGGAATTGAAACCTTTTTATAAAGAAGAAGTATTTCGCGACCTAAGTACTAAGAGCATAACGTTTAGCTATAGTACCCGAAATAAAGATTTGGATGTGCAGAACATTGATGTATTGCTTGACGAGGAAAGCAATAAGGTGAAATTCATTTTTATCAGGTCACAAAAAATAACTAAGGACTCAACTGTCATTACGCAATTTAATTGGAAGAGGGCTAAGAACTTTTTGATTAATAGATCTGTTTTGAGAAGCGATGGCTCTAAATATTCTACCCAACAATTTGTGAGTTGGAATAGTGAGTAGTTATGAGATATGAGTTATGAGTTATGAGTTTGATATAGAATTATCTACTTCCATCTAAGTAACCTATATAGACATTTGTTTTCAGTTTTAATTTATCGATGACACAAGAGGAATTCCAACTTATTGCGCACACAATCCCCCATGAACCCGGGATTTATAAATACTACAATGAGGAGGATGAACTATTGTATGTGGGTAAGGCGAAAGACTTGCGCAAAAGGATGGGGCAGTACTTTGCTAAGACCGTTGATAATTTTAAGACCCGACAACTCGTAAAGAAGATTCATCACTTTGCGTTTACCATTGTTGATACGGAACAGGACGCTTTTCTGCTAGAAAATGCCCTTATCAAAGAATACAAGCCTCGCTACAATATTAACCTGAAGGATGATAAAACCTATCCATTCATCGTTATAAAAAAAGAAAATTTCCCGAGGGTATTCTTTACCAGAAAGAAGATAAATGATGGCTCGGAATACCTTGGTCCTTTTACATCGAGGGAGACGGTGCGCGAATTGGTGACTTTTATTAAACAATATATTCCACTGCGCAATTGTAAGTTGCCACTTACGGATGCCAACATCAAGAAGGGAAAGTTTAAGGTTTGTCTGGAATACCACTTAGGCAATTGTAAAGGCCCCTGCGAGGGTTTGCAAACCACAGAAGACTATAATGCAAGCATACAACAGATGCGGGATATGCTGAAAGGCAACCTGAGTACAGTGATAAATAGCTACACAGAACAGATGCAGGCGCACGCCATGAAGCTAGAATTTGAGAAGGCACAGATACTTAAAAAGAAAATTGAAGACCTGGAAAACTATCAATCGAAGAGTGTGATAGTGAGTAAACATCTCTCAAATCTGGATGTATTTACCATGCTTCGGTTTGAGAATATGGTTTATGTAAACTACCTGATGGTGCAGGGCGGTACCATCATACAAACACATTCGGTGCAACTGGAAGTGAAACTTGATGAAACTGATGCCGAGGTAATGGAATTTGCCATTGGTAGTTTGAGGGATAGATTTAATAGTTTGAGTAAGGAGATAATCCTTCCTTTCGAGATGAAAATACCCGACGAAAGTATTACGATTACCGTTCCTAAAGCTGGCGACAAGAAGAAGCTACTAGACCTTTCGCAGAAGAATGTAAACTATTATCAGGAGGAAATACGGAAGAAGAAAGTATTGCATTTGGAAGGAAAATCGGATGAGGACAAGAAGAAGGTACTGTTTGAATTACAAAAATATTTGCAAACCCCTACCCTACCCGTTCATATAGAATGCTTTGATAACTCGAACTTTCAGGGCAGTTTTCCTGTGAGTGCAATGGTTTGCTTTAGAGATGGAATGCCGAGCAATAAGGATTACAGGCATTACAACGTGAAGACCGTTGAAGGCATTAACGACTTTGCCACGATGAAAGAAGTGGTTTTCCGTCGATATAAAAGATTAGTAGCGGAAGAACAAACCCTTCCTCAATTAGTGATTATTGATGGAGGCAAAGGTCAACTTAGCAGTGCCATTGAAGCCATTAAAGAGTTGGATTTATTGGGGAGGATGACTATTGTGGGCTTGGCAAAGAATGAGGAAGAAATCTTTTATCCGGGGGATAGTGAATCGAAGAAGCTGCCTTGGGATAGTGATAGCCTTAAACTGATAAGACGAATACGTGATGAAGTGCATCGCTTTGGGATTACTTTCCATCGGAATAAACGGAGTAAGGGTACTTTTAAAAATGAACTAGAAGGGATAAAAGGCATTGGTGAACAGACAGCTAGTGATTTGCTAAAAGTGTTTAAATCGGTAAAGAATGTCAAGCTAAAGACTGAGAAAGAATTGGCGGAAGTGGTTGGTTTATCGAGGGCAAAACTTATTGTGAATCATTTTAAACCCGTGATTGAAGCGAGTGAATAACCACAAAGTATACTAGGGCAAATTAACCACGAAGTACAGGGGTTTCACAAAGAACACAAGGGAGGGAAAAAAGGAATTTCAACACATAGGGACATAGGCACATAGAACACATAGCTTTAGTTTGTAATAAATTAAAAAAAAGGACACAAAGAGAATGCTATTTCATAGCATTGATTTACAGGTTTTGAAGGAAGTTGAATTTGGATAGTGTTCCATAAAGAAGCAGGTTTGTCACGCTGAGCCTGTCGAAGCGCAAACTGGTTAAAAGTGTTACTTCAACTTAGAGATGTCTATTCTTGTGTAAAAGCAAATAGTTGATTGCGCTTCGACGAGCTGCTAATGACAAGTTTGAAAATGGTTTAAAATCAATAGTGATAATTTAGCCCATTTGCCCTTCGATAAGCTCAGGGTGACAATCATCGTGATACTCTAAATGAACTTTTTGCCATTTGCAACAGACTTGAGAATCACTAATTAATGCCTTAGCGTGACAATCAGGTTCATTTTCGAAGTGAATAGATTATTAAAAGATTTAGAGATAACCTTGTGTACTTTGTGAAAACCTTGTGTTCTTTGTGGTTAATAAAAATAAAATATTATGGACGAGTATATAAATATTGGAAAGGTTGTAGCTACGTTTGGCGTGGGTGGTGAAGTGATATTATTGCATAGCCTTGGTAAGAAATTGGTGTTTAAAGCTGGGGATGTACTCTTTATTGAGCAGGTAAAAGGCAGTTATCTTCCTTATTTCATCGCTTCATCTAAGGCGAAGACTATGACCGAAAGCTATGTATCATTGGAAGGAATAAACTCTAAAGAGAGCGCACATAGGCTAATATCTAAACAAGCCTGGCTGCTGGATGCCGACTTCAGGAAACATGCGGGTAAGGATAGCCCCATCTCATTATTAGGCTATAAATTGTATAATGAAGAAGAATTTATTGGTAAGATAGAGGAGGTGATAGAACAACCGCATCAAGTATTACTCAAAATAACTTACAACGGTAATGAGGCATTGATACCCTTGCACGAAGAAACGTTGGACAAGATAGACCGAAAGAAAGGGGAAGTTTATGTTACCCTGCCTGACGGGTTATTGGAGATTTATGGGTAGGAAAGCCGCCAAACTAATTAGTTCCATCACATTACAACAAGCAAAATATGCTTTACAAAAAACGAAAGTTGAAAGTCAAAAAATTTTGAGTAAATCATAAGTGTATCAATTTAAGGATGGGAAAAGTAAAAGTTGTGAGTTGAAAAACTGGTTAGTTACTGAAAAATTTGGCCTTAGCCAAATTTTTAAAATAGATACAATGTTGTGGCTAAAGCCACGTTTTAAAATTAATACTTTTCCCCTTGGATAAAGCTGAAGAGCAATTGATTTGTTAACTAAATAATTAATCCAATTATTTTTATTTCGCATCACTTATTAGTCAAATAACAATTTATCTTTACAACATCGTTAAAGAAGTGTCCTTTGAAAATCTGTCCGAAAGAACCTTCTTTTCCTGAGGTTTTATTAAAGTGTATTGTAAATATAAATTAGTTTGGGTAGTATACATTAGTGATGCTACGGAAGAGTTACGCGAATGGGAAGTAGTAATTTATTGGCATCGGGATTAAAATCCCTTTTATTGGCAGTTCGGGATGCGCTTTTCTTAACATCCACGAACAGCAGTAGTGGAAATAGAAGCAAATAATTTGAAAGCTTATTGAATGGGAAATTAACAATTGATAAAGTGCAGTCAGTACCAACGGGGATGACTGCACTTATTGTTTACAATCACATTACTTGAGAAGTAATCAACTCTGTTTTATTATTGACCGTCACCTTAACCTTTTTGGGATATTTGGATGCTATCCTGTAAGTAACCACTTTACCTTTTTCCCATTTAATATTTACTGTAAAACCTCCCCTTGCTTTTAATCCTTTCACTTCACCGTCTGACCAAGCATCAGGAAGGGCAGGCAATAAGGTAATTTCCTCTTCGGTGGATTGAAGCAGCATTTCGGCAACAGCAGCCGTTCCGCCAAAGTTACCATCTATCTGAAACGGCGGACAGGCATCTAATAAATTGGGGTATGTGCCACCCGGTCCGTTGTAAATAATGGTATCGCCAATAGGCGGCAGATAGCGCAATAACTCTCGATACATTTTATAGGCATGGTTGCCATCCTTTAATCTTGCCCACAGATTAATACGCCATCCTTTACTCCATCCTGTTGTTTCATCGCCTTTTATTTCTAAGGTTCTTTTACAAGCATTGGCTAACTCTGGCGTTTTATCTAAACTAATATGCTCACCGGGAAATAACCCAATGAGATGCGATTGGTGACGATGGGTTGGTTCGGGATCTTTCCAATCATAATACCATTCTTGCAGGTTGCCTTCTGCCCCAATCTGATAGGGGTGCAGATTATCCAGTTTGTTTTGCAATGCAGTTACAAAGTCGGCATCTACTTTTAAAACTTTAGCCGCTTTGATGGTCTTAATAAAACATTCTCTTACAATGGCTAAATCGGCCGTGCCACCATACAATACCGAGCCATTGTAGCCTGCATCGGTATAGAAAGTGTTTTCTGGAGAGGTGGAAGGAGAGGTAATATAGTTGCCTTTTTTATCCTTTATTAGGAAGTCCAAACAGAATTGTGCAGCCCCTTTTAATATTGGATAGCCTTTTTGTTTTAGATAAGCAGTGTCTTGCGAGAAAGAGAAATGTTCCCAAATATGTGTACTGAGCCATGCACCACCCATTGAAAAGTTGCTCCATCTTGGTCTGCCTAGCCTATCTCCTACCGGATTACTCATTGCCCATATATCCGAATTGTGGCCACAACACCATCCTGTGCAGTTATAGAAATTCTTTGCATTGGCAGTTCCTGTTTTTGAGATATTTTCTATTTGTCCCAAAAAGGATAAATGCAATTCGGAAAGGTTAGTTGTTTCTGAAGGCCAATAATTTTCTTGGGCATTTATATTGGTGGTATAGTTGCATTGCCAAGGCGGACGAATATAATAGCTCCAAATACCTTGCAAGTTGGCGGGCAGGTTGGGTGTGCGGGAACTACTGATTAATAAATACCTACCAAAGTTAAAGTACAAAGCCTCTAAAGCTTTATCCTCGGTGCCAGTTGCATACTTCTGTAAACGCGTATCTGTAGTAAGTGATTGAGTAGGTTTAGACCAGTTGAGTTGCAGATTTACCCTTTCAAACAAACGCCTATAATCTGCAACATGGGCTTTCTTTATGGCATCATAGTTTTTAGCCATTGCTTTTTGCAAGATGTTATCAGCTATTAGTTTATATGGTTTGCCTTGCTTTACAGGATCTTTATTGAAACCATTAAAGCTTGTAGCCAATGATACGTAGATAACAGCCTCTGTTGCTCCCGTTATTTGGATGGAAGAATCGCCCACTACTTGTTTGCCATCACTACTTTTTACGGCAATGTTTGCCTCAAAATGAATCCCTCTGTTAGCATCATAAAATATCTTTCCCGTTCTACCTCTAGCGGAAGCCTCTTGCCTGTAAGGCGCATATCCTTCTGCCTTAATGCTATTATTGCTCTTTTCAAATCCATAATGCAACACACTATTAAAGCCTAAACCAAAGTTTAATGCACCCTTTTTACTTGCTTTTAATTTGATGATTATGACCTTATCAGGATTAGAAACAAGGTACTCTCTTTCGTAATTCACTCCGTTTACAGTGTAATGAACCTTAACAATGGAACTATCCAAATTGAGGTCACGGTAATAATTGGTTGCCGCTGTGTCGTGATTCATTTGCAGATAAAGCGTACCCAAGGCCATATATGCCTGACAATAATGCCCTTGCAATTTTTGGATTAAGGTATCTGCTGCACGGTAATCTTCCCTAGCCAAAGCTTCCCTCACCGCAGGTAGATTGAGGTAATAATCTTTATAGGTGGTATCACTTACAGGTTCGCCCGACCAAAGCGTTGCATCATTTAGCAACACTTTTTCTTTTGCAATGCCGCCAAACACTGTTGCACCTTGTGTGCCATTGCCAAGTAAAAGGCTCTCATTAAAGAAACGGGCTGGTTTATCAAACCATAATACTTTATCGGGAGATTGGGCAGTTGCTAACGTTACTATTAGGCATGCACCAAAAGTAAATAGTAGTTTCTTTATACTTTGTTTCATCAATTATTGTTTTATTCCTTTAAGCATTTCTTGGTAATTCTCCCAGCCAGCTTCGTGGTCTTTTGCGTCTTTACTATACACAACAATTATGGATTGTCCGCCAGGAAGCGTGTAGTTTTTAGGAGAGGGCACAATAGGTTTTGCATTAGCTGCGGTTGAGGTATGTACACTCGATTTTGTTCCTTTAAGAATTATTTCCGCTAGATTGATATTGGCATCAGTTGTTGACTCATTAAAATAAACGACGTATCGTTTTGCGTTTAAATCAACCTGAAAAGCAATGACTCCATTCTGAACAGGCAATTGCTTTACCGTAGCATCGCCTTTTGCCCAAGAAGTTTTTATTTCTGTAATGAAATGATAATTAGCAGATAATGGGTAATGACGCTCCATATTATTGCCCCCCTCTCCTGTTTCATCTTGCAGTAGAATTTCTGTAATGGGCGCTTTTGGTAACCGGAATGGCACTTCAACAGCCTTCAAACTCTTGTAGTTATGGTCGTGAATCTTTACTATTAAATCGCCATAAGCAAATTCATTATTTCCTAGCTCCTTGGCTTTCTTAGGTGTTTCTGCCAAGCCTGTTCCACCAAAAATAAGATTCACCACACCATCTACTTCATAAGCAGTTGCTTGGTCTTTCAGTGGCTCGATACCTAATAACCCTATTACCCTATCTGGAAGACCTAACCACAACTGTTTTCCTTTCCAATCTACAACAGGACCTTTTGTAGAGCTACCGAATTGATGCAATTGATAAGTTCCTGCTACTACACTGTAGTCTTTACCCATCACCACCGCACTTTTCATGTTTGAAGTAAGCCATGCATAAGCACCTTTATTAATGCTTCCATCCTTACTAATTACATCTTTCTTGGTACGTATTCTTGGATAAACGCTCATAACAGATGCTGACAACTTGAATTTGCTATCAGTGGTCTGTAAACCCATAATAGTAGCTAATCCCGACTCATTATCTGGAATATTTCGCGCAGTTGCCGCATAACTAAATTGACCATACCATGCCCTCGGCCCACAAATGTTTCTATCGATAGCAGTATAGTTTTGAGGAAGTGGCGTTGGTTTTACATCATTTCTGTACCACTCGATATTTGGACGTGCCTCTTGCCAATTTTTCAAATCCGGCTTATCGTTATCACTGCCAAAATCCATCATCCATCTTAAGTAAGGATTGCCCGTAATACTCGCAACAGATTCACCGCCACTAGGACGAGCAAAACTATTATTCCAGGTTCCTTTCCACGAAGGCACTGTCCAAAACTCGCCCAATCTACCACTAGACACTGGTCCATACCATTCGGTTCTTTTCAAAAGTTCTAAACATTTGACATCTTTGGTTACTTCATAGTAACGGGTTAAATACGTAACATCTGCATCATGGTAACTGTGCGATTCGTTCTGGTGGTTAATGTAAGCAATTGCACCATCAGGATAAATATTCTTTGCCTGCACTTCCATCAAAAACTTCGACTTAGAAAGCAATGTATCAACTTTTAAAAACAATCCGAAGTTTAGTAACTCATACGACAAAGCAATATCTATATTGGCATAATCGCCCAACCTGTCCTTTGCTTTTCCATACATAATTCCTCCACCAATTTTCATGGCAGCATGAAGATTTTCGTTTTGATAAGGCAACAATAAATTGGGATATAGGGTAGCCAACTCACGCAATGCACAGCTGGCAGGAGCTATGGCAAAATCATCAAACATCTGCTGTCCTGCTTTTATGTCTTTTCCATTAATCATGGCATCTACATAAGCTAAATATCTGCGCATAAAGCGTTTAAAAACTTCAGCATCTCCCTTCATAGGGCTTGCAGGGTTTACCAATAACCACAACATCGCTTGCATTTTATTAGCAGTAGATCTTGCTCCATAAGGGCCGTCCAATGCTTTAAATGCACTATTGGATGGCGTTGATTTCCCCCAAGCAATATCTTCTTTTTTAAGATCCTCATTGATGCCCGCCAATAACCGATTGATGTAGGGATTGCCTTCTTTTACTCTAGGTTCTCTCAATGCACTTATAAAAGATTTATCGCTGGTTTCTGTTAAAAATGTAACGGGTGCTTTGCTTATATTAGCAGACACATCTGCCAAAACCACAAATGCTTCTTCAGCTAGGTTTGCAGCAATGGCATTCTCTGCTTGCTCAATAGCTAATTCGAAAACGGCCTTCTTCCATTGTTCGGACTGGTTGGTATGTGGTAATGTAGCGACTTTATCTTTCAAAAGAGAAAAGCTATCGGTAAAAGTGGTCTTAGGCTTTATTTGACTTGTAGCGTGAGTAACTACAAATAGCGATAAAGTAAAAAAAATAAGCTTGCAATTCATTTAGTACTGTTTTAAACTTGTTGGTTGTTAAATACATGCTGGCTACTTCAATGGCAGTTCCCAATTATCAGTTCTGAACACCGCAGCAGGTAGACCCGCTTCGTTCCAGAAGTTTAAATCAGGCCATGGGTGATCGGCCCAACCATACCTGACAGAACTAGGATTTGCAACATTTGGACTAGTTACCACTACTTCATCACCCTCAATCGTAGCATTGCCTACATAAAATTTCTTATCCGCTCCTGCTATTGTAAACCCACAAAGAGCAGTATCCTTTGCCACTAATCCACCCCCAATATGTGTGAAAGTTAGAATTGCTTTATTCCCTTTAAATTCAACACTCTTGTATAACGGCCCAGAATATTCTATCTTTTGGTTATAAGCCAACGCTTTTGCCGCCAATACCAACCTTGCACCAAGCGGCTCTTTACGTTTGTAATGGACATCACCATCTGGTTCTACCAAATCTGTTGTCACCATTAATGCAGTATTAGGTTCACTCAAAGCTGAACGTTGCGCATCGCTCACAGCCGCAATTCCACTAGGTAAATTAGGGTCGGTAACCTTTTTATGAAATGGACATAATTGCACAATGAAAAATGGAATATTCCCCTCGCCCCATTCGCTACGCCACTCTTTTATTAAAGCAGGCAACAATTGATAATAGGTATTTCGTCCAACATAGGCATTATTTTCTCCCTGATACCAAACCATTCCTTTGATAGCGTAAGGAATTAAAGGGGCAATCATGCCATTATATAGAACATTGGGGCCACGATAATCGCCCACCACAATCATTCCTGCAGGTGGAGGCGGAACTGGCAAATGTTGTTGTTTAGCAGATTCTTTTTCAGCATTGTATTTATCAACTAATGGTTGCGCCTTTGCCTTTTTTGTTTCATAATTTGCACGAGCAATCACCGGATCATTGTATCCATCTTTTGGCAACCCAAGACTAGTCAATGTTTTGTTGCTGATCCAAGATTCAATTATAGTACCTCCAAAAGATGAGTTAATAATCCCCACAGGCACTCCCAATTCTTTCTGCAATTTGCTACCATACCAATAGGCAGTCGCCGAGAAACGTAAGGTAGTAGCAGGACTAGATGCGACCCATTTGCAAGGTACTTCCGTTTGAGGCGTATCTTTAGAATTGTGGGGTATTGTAACTAATCGAAGCATATCGTTGGCTGAATTAGCAACGGCTTCTTTCCCTGCCGTATCGTAAATCATGGCACGCTCCATATTGCTTTGTCCGCTGCATAACCACACTTCTCCTACAAGGATATTGTGTATAATTACAGTGTCTCTGAGTATAATTTTCATAGATTTATTTTCATGACCTTCAACATTAACCAAGAACCTTACTTTTTCGCCTATAATCCTCATGTTTAATGCACCGCTACCTGCCTTTAATGGCTTCAAGTTTACTTTCCATTTGCCATCCTTTGCTGTAGTGGTCTGTTTTTGTCCTTCAAATTCAACGGTTACGGGCTCTCCTTCCGGGGCAGTTCCCCAAACAGGCACATTGGTTTCTCTTTGCAAAACCATATTGTCACTGAATAAACTAGCAGGCTTAACCTGCGCAAAACCAATTGCCATCATTAAGCAAGAAGCGATTGTTGTAAGTGTATGTCTCATTGTCATTTATTTTATCGTTTATAAATCCTATTTCTCAACTACTTCAAATACCCTAAAATCCATTGCTTTTACCGTTGAAGATGTTTCTGTTTTATTTGTCAGCACATCTTTCATTGGTTTTGTCAGTTCTATTTTCTGATCTTCTTGAGAGAAGTTTATGGCATATATATACCTTTTTGCTCCTTTCAGTTCTGTAATGTCAACCAGTTTATTGGTACACTTTGCCAAAGGATTTATATGAGCATTCGCAGCAAAATCTCCCACCAATTCATCAATCATCTCATCGCTAGGCACCGTGCCTATGTAGTAAACAGCACCCTTACCAACCCGATTCTTAACCACGGCAGGCTTGCCTTTAAGAAAGCGACTATTATAAGTTGCCAATACTTCTGTGTTAAGAGGCTTAAAATCATCATACCACAATGAGGAAGTGTATTCCTGCTTAGTGCTATTGACGGGGTAAGTAATCTTGGTATTTTCTTGCTTGATGAGTGCAAACTGTTCTTGCATTTCTATTCCAGCCAAAGATTCAATGTCTTTATTCAACAATCGTCCAAAAGATTTCATGGAGGGGTTTCTCAATCCTGTCATACAAGTTATTACCATTGTACTTCCCTTTTCAGCAGCTTGTTTTAGCTTGGCGCACAACTCAGGAGTAACTAATATCTGTGCAGGAACAATGATTAGGGAATAACTATCTAGCTTATCTGTTGGCGAAACAATGTCTGTAGTAATATTCTTCTCTCGCAATGCTCTATAGTACGAAAAGATATGGCGCATATACCTGAAATCTGCACTAACCCTGCCATCCTCAAACGCCCAATCGCACTTAAAATCCCTTAATACAGCAGCTTTTGCAACAGGGAAAGCATTGCCTAAAATTGATTTTATTTTCGACAATTCCTTAGTGGTCTGTTCTACTTCTGCGTACCTTCTTCTTGGGATATTATCTGCATCTACTACCCCATTCATCATTTGTTCGTGGGCATTTTCAAAGGTTCTGTAAGGGAAAAAGAGGATACTTTCTGCACCATGTGCAAGCCCTTGATGACACCATAAACGAGCCATTCCCGGTTCAATCATCTTCCTTTGTTTGCCCGCTGTCCTTGAAATTTGTTGTTCGGTAACCCAAAATGGTTTGTTAAGAGTTCCTCGTATTTGTGATAAAGCCAATGATGCCATGGCAGGATGAAATTCAAAGTTATCAACAGGGGCATATTCATTCTCCAAAGTCCAAGTGTAGGGGTAATTATCAAGCGATAGAAAGTCGCAGTTTTGGGCGAGCTTATACATATCCAACTTGTAAATAAACCCACTTGAACAGATGTTATGGGTGACTTTAAATCGTGGATTTTTCTTTTTAATGGCATCACGTTGTAGTTTAAAATATTCAATAGTACAATCAGAATAAAACTCTTGATAATCTACAAAGCACCCCGGATTATCTCCTTTTCTAGGAATGAACACCTGATTAAAATCTGTTAGGTTCTCACTCCAGAAAGTTAATCCCCAGGTATCATTAAGTGTTTCTATGGTTTTGTATTTTTCTTTCAGCCAATTAGAAAACTTCAATCTACAAGTTTCGCAATAGCAATAGGGTTCTTCTGCCATCAATTCATTATCTATCTGAAAGCCCTCCACATTGGGGTTATTGGCAAAATTGTTTGCTAGTTGTTCGGCTATTTTAACCGAGTAATTCCTATATGTTTCATTGTTAAGGCAGGCATGTCTGCGTTTACCATAAGGCTTTCTTTGTCCGGTTTCGGTAACCTGCATCATGTCAGGATATTGGTCGAACATCCATTTTGGGATGGCAGCAGTTGGCGTACAAAGAAGCGTTTTTATATTGTATTTCCCCAATGTGTCCACCGTTTTTACTAACCAATTTAGCGTATATGAACTGCTATCGGGTTGCATTTTAAACCAAGCAAAGTCTCCCATACGAACGATGTTCAATCCTCCAGCACTCATTAACGAAGCATCTTTTGAAACATTCTCTACTGGAAAATGCTCGGGATAATAATCAGACCCCAACTGAAAAGATTGCCCCAAAACATTACTCGCAATCATCAGGTAAATACAAAGCATACAAGCTAACCTATGTAACATTTGTTCTTTTTTAGTTATCTAAATTTTTTCACCAAAAGGGAGTGTTTATTTTTCAAAAGGTGATAGTTAATTTTCCCTTCGGGATTACCCGAAATCATTTCGGGATGGTTAATTTTCCTTTGGGGAAAGTTAATTTTCTCTTCGGGATGGTTAATTTACATTCCGGGAAGGTTAATTTTCATTTCGGGATAGTTAATAATCCTTCGGGGTCTGTTAATTTCCATTCCGGGTAACTCCTTTTTTTAAATTTAATGCCCGTTTATAAAATATTCATGTTTAAAATTTAGAGCCTAAGATTCACATTCAATCTGTGCACCCTATGTTCCAAAGTAAGTATCTGTATCATTATCTTTCCATGGATTCTGAGAAGGTAGTTCACCAGCCTCTTCGGATGTAGGCAATTTTTTGCGATACTTATCTATGTACAATCCAATTTTATCAAACTTAATTTTAGGGAAATCTTTAATTTTTTCAAATACTGGGGAAGTTGACTTTAGCAGTAAGAGACCACTATTGGCGTTCATGAAACCAGGGTCTTTATCTGTAACAAAATTTCCATCAATTTTAATCAAATTTGTATCAACTTTATTCTCCTTATTCATTTTAATAGAAGTAGCATCACCACTTTTTATCCAAACTACATTGCCTGTAAACTTAGTGCGCTGTGGCAATTCGGGATGGGTACTTAACAGGGTAGGCATTTCCGGAAATTCAATACTCCATGGTGGAGATGTTGGATTAATCCCATTTACACCAGCTAATAACTTCTTATTGGTAGCATAGCCCCTACTCCTCCCTCTGTCGTCCATGCCAAAAACTGGCCCTACATTCTTAATGAAAATATTGTTTTGAACAATGTGATCCGGGCCACTTGCTATCCAAATACCCGTTCTATTGCCTGAGAAAATATTACCATAAACAAAACTGCCCGAAGAGCCATCATCAGGATTAACGCCTCCTACTGTATTATGAATGTAGTTATAGCGGATAACCACCCCACGGATAGTCCAATCCAACCAAGAATAAAACGCACCCACATCGGCCGTGGCGTAAGAACAACGATGGATTTCATTATATTCAAAAACATTCTTTTGCCCCGCAAATAAAACCCCATCACGAGGGGCATGATGTATCAGGTTATGACCCACATAAATGCCCACTGCATCTTGATTTTTATTATCAGAATATAAATCGACAGCGGCAGAATATTGCGATTTCAAAGCCCCATAATCGTGCAGGTGATTATTGATTACATAATTGCCAGACTCGATTAACTTTTGTTTATTGCCACCAGAAATTACAATACAACCCCTTCCTAATCCATACATATTGCAGCTTTGGATGCCACTTTTATAGCCATCCAATACTACCCCTCTCCCACCTAAGTTACGGAACGTGCAACCAGCCACAAGGTTTTCATTGCTCTTGGTAAAAACCATTCCGTCACCCAATGAGCCTTCCAATTTAAGCCCGATGAAAGCAATGTTTGATAGATTATTGGCGACAATAATGGGTTGATCCATTTGAGAAACCAAAATGTCTGCCTTATCAATATCCGAAGGAGGCCAGAAATAAACGATGCCAGTATTAAAATCAATTGCCCATTCACCCGGTTTGGTAATTTCTTCCAATAGATTGATGGCATACCATTGTTCTTTTCCAGAACCTTTAGGGCGATTATATTTACTGCCAATACCCGCTTGCACGCCTACCTTAAACGTTATTTGTTTTGTGGCTTTATCTATTGAAGCCACCTTAATAGCAGGATTTTCCCAACCCACACGCCAGAAGCCTTTTAGCCAGATATTATCGTTGCCTTCCCAACGTTCAACGGGCGTACTATCCTGATAAATAAAAGTGCCCGGCGTTTTATTATCTCCAGGGTTTACTACTTCTTTCATGGTGGTGTATCCCTCATCAGGCCATCTAGACAATGGCAATCTTTTTCCATCGAAAAACAACTCAAATATGCCACCACCATCACTGAAGTTATCCGGAAAAATATTGGTATGGTTTATTCCCAAAGTCTTGGTACTGAATTGATAAATCTTCCCATTAGCAATAGGATTTATCCGAGCCAATATTGCCGAATTTGTAACAGGACTAATATCCTTTGAAGCTAGTTTTTTGCCGCCAATCAAACGTACATCTTCATCTTTATAAGATTTGTAAACAACGGGGCTGCCAGCATCACCCCCATCTTCTGAATTTAATTCAAAAGATTTGTTTAGCGAATAAATACCTCCTAATAAATTAACGGCAATACCCCCTTTGGGAAGGCTTTTTCGTTTCATCTTTTTTACTTCCTCCTTTGCACGTTCTAACGTAGCAAATGGTCCGTCATTCCCAGATACCGTTACTTTTTTCCCACTCCAAGAATCATTACCGTTGGGAGATACATACAATTGAATTGGGCATTTGTCACCATCAATTTCTATCTGCTTAAAAGCAGGCGTATAGGTAATTGGGGCAAATTGCTGTGCAGAAACCCCCAACAACAGACCACTAAGCAACAAGACTAAAAAACTTCTTTTATTCATATTATTCTCCATTTAAAAGTTCAACAATTAATTCTATTTTACTACAGAAGAGCTCTACCACTAAGCTCTCGAAGAAAAAACAAAGGACACAAAGATTTTGGGTTTGCTTATATCAGTTCTTAACAAGCTATTTACCAATTCTTGTGTTCATTGTGAAATCCTTTGTGGTCTTTGTGGTTAACCATTTCTAACCAACAAATTTGTTTTTCTACTTCACTCCCCAACTATTACATTCTTCCTTTTTAAGTTGCAAGGGTGCTACTTCAAACGAAGGGGGCTTTATCCCCGAATATAATATTGCTTCCTCCCCCTTGGGTAACGTAAGCGTTATTTGTCCGTCTTGTTGTACCATTTTTACCTTCTTTGATGCTACCAGTTTTACCGTTCCCTTCATATCTGTTTTGATGATGCAGGGTTCTCCAGCCAAACTTTTTACACTGATAAATTTGGTTGCGCCATCCTTTTTTACCGCACTAACCACAAATCCTCCTTCTGCTCGTAGGTTGTAGAAACTTGCATCTTTCCATTCTGAAGGAAAGGCAGGGAACACCCTTATTTTACCGCCCCAACTTTGCAATAACATATCCAATTCTGAACGTGAAGAAGCTATGGGCGACTCGAACGTTGGCCATCCATTTTCGCTATATAATGTATTGGGTGTAACGGTAGGGCCAGTACGTGGATTTAATATTATTAAGGAACGATTAAGGTATTTTAAAGCCGAATCGCCATTGCCAATGGCTGCCCAAAGAGAAGATGCCCCATTGAATTTAAACATGCAATCATCGCCATTAAAACTAGTAAAATGTTCAATAGATTGTTTCATTAATGGGAGTCTTTCTGGTTGTTCATCTATATTCATTTCATATAAAGGGAAGATGCCAAACAGGTGACTATAATGCCTGTGTGGCTTTGCAAACGGCACATCTTTACCCAACATAATACCTGTAGAATCGGTTGGGTAATCTGCCATTTTATCCAAGATATTCTTCCATTCCGCCGCTTGGGGCTTATCTATTTGCTGCCTGCTTGCAGTAGCTATCAATGTTTTATAACCCCATTTTGCCAAGGCAATATTTAAGCTTGTTTCATTGGCATTACCATATTCATCCGAGAAAGTGTAGGGGATATGGTATTTGCCATCGTCGCCCAAACGCATGATTCGTGTATAAACTGTGAAAGTCTTTTTCAGTAAAGGATAAACAGAATTGCGCAGCCTATTATCATCCATTGATAATTGATTATGGATATAAAATAACTGCATCAACCAAGGCAAGGCTATCAAGTGCATCGGACTTTTATTGTTAGTATTTAGTCCCACGGCAGCATTCAAATCATCATAGCCAACAGGGTTACCCAAAGCAGCACAATCATTTCTAAATTCTGGCGGCACATTATTTATTAATTGGTCAGTATGCTTTTCTATCAGTTTATACAATGCCTCTGCAATGTCGAGGTGATTGGTAGTTCCTAAGGTATAGTAAGCCAATTGTATATTTAGGTTCGTCCAATAGGCCGCCCATACAGAAGGTTTATACCAAGGCCCCATCAAATCGACCACTGGTTGATTGGCACGAGTGGCACTTGCTAGTTTATATAACTGAATCCAATAGAAACTCTCCAAACGGGCATCAGGCAGCGTAACAAAACTTGCAGGATAATAGTTATGCCACCAATTACGATGGGCTTTTTCTATGGCATTCATGTCCTTTTTCTCAGCAGCTTTGATGGTGGCGATGGCATCATCCGCGGAACCAGAAGACGGAGTTAGCTTGCTAGCCCATCGGTTGGCAACGGCAATAAATATAGTTTTTGATTGATCGGCATTCGTATGGCTGCTCCATGCGGAAGCATAATCATCACCTTCCAATAAAGGTTGGGTAGTTACTTCAATACCCTCCTTTGTTTCTGTTACAAAAGGTGGATTTGGAATATAGATTCCCTTATCGCGATTTGGCTGAACAGTAGGGCGAGGATGATTGCCTTGTTCGGGGCGGAAAGAACAATTCAAGTTGCTTTCCTCTCCTGTACTATTTAAATTTAGAACAATAAATTCTTCTTCCGAAGGAACATAACATCGTATAGAAACAGTTCCCTTTGTGGTAGTAACAGTACCGGTAATCTCTGCATTCCACAAGTCTGTACGGAAAGTTGATGCCGTTATAGTGCCAACAGGACTAAGTAATAAACGCCCGATAGGAAGCCGTCCGAAAGCGTTGGTACTCTTAATATTTTTAGAACGATGGTCATACACATCAGTTCTACCAATTTCAAGTCCAACTGTGTTTTCTTTTTTACTATCCTTGAAAAGAATAGCTCCAAGAAGACCATTACCCACAAAAGGTCCTTCATAATAATCCGCAGGCATCTTGTTCCAAACCATGTCATGCTTTGCCAAGAACTGCTGCCAATCGACGTTTAATTTGGTAATGGGTTGAGCTTGTACGAGTATTGTAGAAAGAACAGATACAATTATTGACATGTAGTATCTGTTTCTAACGCGACCTTTTAAATACTTTAAACCTACAATCATAATTAAATTTGAATTCGTTTAATAAAGTTTCTCTAAATAAATTAAATGCCTTTTACTGCCAATCAATATTGTACTCTATTGAAAATAATACTTACTCGAAACCAGCATCCCTTTTGAATCCTTTATATTAATCATCCACATAACTACACCGTCAGGTAATTGGGCAGTTACTTTCTTCCCATCAACATTTGCAGGCAATGTTTCCCAAACCCTTTTCTCAAAAGGCAGTGTTTTATCTTTTGTAAAACAGAGTGTTGCGGCTGTAATTGTCTCTTTCGTATTGACTATTGCCCTAATGTTACTTGAATTGTTATTGACCGATTCAAAAAAAGGTAACTGATAATGGTCATTCTTTAAATAATGATTCATGAATGCAGCTATTTCTGTTGGAGCTGCCCCTTCATAATGTCCGTGTGGCATATCGGGTATCAACCTAAAAATGGATTGGGAGACCACTTCATTGTAAGTGCGAGAAAACATTGATGGATTAAAGTGCTGATCCTTAGCCCCGGTAATCCATAAAAACTTAGCTTTAGATTGCCCAATAAAATTAGAAGGATCATATTGTTGAATCCATCTTTCAGCAGAGGACTTACTGAGTTTATTCAAGTTTGCTCGATAGTTTACACCCGCGGTATCAAAATAAAAGCCGCAACCATAAACAGGCACGGCAGCCTTATATCGATTATCCAATCCTGCAGAAATACAAGTGAGAAAGCCGCCCCAACTGATGCCTGTAATGCCTGTATTATTTTTATCAACCTCCTTGAAACTTAACAATAGTGAATGAGCTAGTGCTACATTATAAACGGCATGATACACCCACTGCTGATTGAGTACACTATCTATGTTGGTAAATTTCTTTCGAGGATCTTGGTCGGGACCACCTAAAGGCAGACGCTTTCCATCTTTTCCATTTCCTGCCAAATCCATTGCAATTACCGCATATCCACGTTGCGCCCACAAGAATGCAAACTCACGAAACGCCTTGCCACCACCACCATGTACAAAAACGATGGCGGGTAAATTCTTATCTAATGAAGCATTGTGATTGATGGTGCCAGGAGTGGCATAATAAGCAAACACTTCTGTTTTGGGAAGATTAGCATACCCAACACCCTCGTAAATAAGCTCCTTAACACATGCAGTATCATCAGAGATAAACTTGTATTTAGGAATAGTGGTTAATAATTTACTGCCCCAAACATTATTAGGTTCATTTGCTTTTTGAACTATCTGCTGCGCTGATGCACAAGAAACTGAAGTAATTAGAGTGAATAAAATGAATAGAGCATAAAGTAAAATTGAAGCTCCTGAGTCATTTACGATAACACCCCGCTTATTAGACACATGACTCATCTGGCAAGTATTTAACTGAATAATACCATCCTTGGGTAATCTATTATTTTGTAATTGGTATATCATGGGCTATCTAATAATGTTGGTTTGTTTCGTAATTATCTTTCCATTATTCAAGAGCAACTGCACATAATACTGTCCAATAGGAAGGTTATTTGCAGGAATTGAAAAGTGATTCTTTCCTTCCACTATTCGGATTTCCTTTTTCCAAACGGTATTGCCTGTTGTGTTTATTAACCTGATTATTCCCTTTGATGATATGCCAGCGTTGCCATATTCCAATTGTATCGAACCTCCTTTTGTAGGGTTAGGATAAATGGTTAAATAGTCTGTTTGATTACAATTATTCTCCACATAAATCACTTTGCTAAAGGTGTAATTACCATCGTGGTCAATTGTTTTTATCCGATAAAAAGAGTAGTAACCTATAGCAGGATTAACTTCAAAAGAATACTTGTCCATAGAACCTAAACTTTTAAAATGCGCTGGTAAGGTAGAAATGTCAGTAAAGCTGCTTCCGTCAATACTAGCCTCCAATTGGTAGTTAGAAGTATTAGTTTCATTGGTAACTGTTAGATTGATGGTTGTTTTGCAATCTTTCACACTCCCCTCTATTGACAAATTATTGATAGGTAATACTGCACTACCCACAAAAACAGAATCGAAAGTATTGTACCCCTGAACTAAATCTGCCGCAAGTGAACTATTGATGATTAAGATATGAGAATAAGCAGGAATAACGATGTTGATTGAAAAAGAACTATTCGCCTTTGCATCCCCATAGCTTGTATCGGCATTATCCCAACTTTTGATGATTCTTGTATTATTGAAGTTGCAATAAAAGGTATCAGTGTAAGCAACCGGATTTGCAGAAGTATTATGTACAATCCGCAGCTTTCTGTTCTTGTTTTCTGTAAATTGAAATCCGTATAAAGGATAAGGAACATTTAAAACTGCCGCATCAGAAGCAAAAGAATTGCTACTCTTGGTCACTTCCACCAACACTTTTTTGCGATAGCCTTTTGTAATGTTTATTTTTTTATCGGTTACAGAATCTAGTTGATCGTGCAAAGTCAATTGATTGGACAATGTATCAGTTGCGACACCTTGTATTCCGTAATAAACACTATCCGTCCTTCCTTTTAAGTCTTGATTGATTACTTTTAAATTCAACAACCCATATTGATAGGTAGAATCATTAAGCCTAACCAACTTTTTATATTTTCCTGAAACGCCCAATCTACCTCCCACAAAACAAAACCTAGTGCCTAGTCCATAACAAGTTGTATTAGCAATTGCCTCTAATTCTATCATCCCAACAATACGATCCTCTGTAAACAACCATTGTTGCATGCCATCGAAGCTTGACTTATTCATGCTTCTATCAACCACTTTGTAGCGTGTTGCCATTCCATAAATAGTCCTAGTCTTGGTTATACTATTGTTTTCAAACCCACTCAAAAAGCTATTTGCACTACCACGGTTATAATCAGTTTCCTTACCCGTTTTCGTTTTTACAATTATTGCCGCCGCCTGAAACACCGAGTTCATAGGGTAGGTTGTAGCAGATGCATTTGGCGTTAAAGCATAAGCACCCGCAAAAGTTTGTTTACCAGCCATCAATGTAGGCATTGGCACATTTGTTTCTTGCAATTCAGGCAAGGCAGAAGCAACATCCCTAAACGTGCCTACAGCACCCCAATTGCCAATTCGGTAACGAGGTCCCATACTATTTTTATCATACAAAACAAAGTTGGCGGGAACAGGCAAAGCATTAAGTCCGCTCTTCCATATAAAAGCCAATTCAAACGCTTTTGCAATCTTGCCCATTGTCCAACTATACGGGTCATCGGTTAAATAAGCAGAAATAGCTGCAGCATATTCAAGCATATTCGAATTGTAATAGGGTTTCCAAGCGGGAATGGCAATATATTCTCCAAACCCCTTCCCAACAGGATGTTGCATCAGCAAAGGGTAGTGATTCATACCTTTTAATACATTAAATACCGTTTGGTTTTGACTAAAGAGCCAATAAATAAGGAAATACTTTTTAGTGGGTGTATGATAAGTAAAGTTCTCATTTTGATAGGCATAATAATGAGTACCACCATCGGGCAGCAGGCATTTAGTCATTACATTCTCAATAACATTACGGGCTTTTGCTACAGAAACCGAATCCCCCAGCGCAGTTCCTCCTAAAACCACTGCAATGGCAAACCTAATATCACCGTTCAGCCATACACTGCCAACCATCAAACTATCGTACATCAAAGGCTTTTTCAGGGTTGAAGAAATCAAGTTGGCAATTCCTTTTTCCCAAATTGGTTTTCTATTCGTAGGGATGCTATCGGGTAGATAAGTCTTCAACAGCAAGTAGGCATAAGTGGCTTCAACGGTGTAATTAAAGGAAGTAGTGTATAAATTATTGCTCCAATTGGTCAACATACTATCCAATAAAGTCTGCGTTCTTTTTAAAGCCAAAGGATTGTGATAATAAGGGCTTTGCGGATGAAAATAGGCCATTGAAGCATACCAAACCTCATCGTATAGGCTTGGTGTTAGAATTGTTTTGAAGGAAGGATTTGCCAATTGCACCCCCTTCCACATAACAGCCGCTTGCTGATTATTGGCATAATCGGGGATAGCAGGCAACAGGTCTAGCTGCTGTCCAAAACCCGATTGTGAACCCATAATAAATGCTAGTAATACAATGTAAACTTTCATTTTAAATCATTTATAATAACCTAAAAAATTACGTTACAAATCATACACCATCGCCTTCATCTTAAAGATGGCAGGTGGCGTAGGTAACGTAGGGGTAATTGTAGGATTCGTTTTCACCCTATAAACAGGCGTCTTCTTACTCCACAAAAAGCCCGCTTCATCCCCATTCATCAAAGTGTTTCTTTTCCATTTTCCATTAATAAAACTCCCTTCCCAAACATCTCTCAACCAAACTTCTTTGTTAGGATTGGTCGATTTAGCACTGACATAAATGTTTTTTCCAGCCACTATACATTCACTATCGCTTGTTTGAATAAAGATTCCATAAGTGGAAGGAAACTTTCCTTTCTCTAGTAAATCTTCATCTTTTCTTGGGTAGGGTCTAGTAAGATGAATATTAACCAACACCTCATTATTCAACTTAATAGAACCACCAACAGTATCATTTTCATTTCTGTAAAATGCTTTTATCTTACCTGAACCTTGGTATTGCAAGATTAACGGACTTAATTGCTTCAACATATCATACTCATCTTTCATAGAATCGGTTTGATTGTCTATCCCAAAAGGCGAAAAACATAAGGCATTATGGTTAGCAAAAGCAAAGGTTGCCCTACCTGCAATAGCTTTTGTTTCTGGAATGAACAAGGGATTATCTGTTCGATGAAAGAAGCCCGCTTGAAGGTCAAAATCGTTTCCATAAATATCAGGCGCAAGAATATCAATGGCAGGGGCAGCCGCTTTCCAGATGTCTGCTACCATTATTATTGGCCCACCGCTCGGATAAGTGCCAGGTTTTGTGTAGTTAGGGCGAGGATTAGGACTCGGTGTGGCGGGCATCCAACAGTTTACATAGGTTGGTAAAGCATAAATCTTTTTGCCTTCAGCGGCAATCTTATTTACATAACTCCCATACTGCCAAGCCATAAAGAACAGGTCGGTAAAATCATTTTTACCAAATATTTCAGCCCAATTTCCACTCGTTTTAGCCCCATTATCCTTCCAAGCGGTTTTTATTTCTATTTCCAATGTTTTCTCATTCTTCACTAAATATTGTATCAATTGCTGAGGTACTTCTTTATTAAATGCTTCATTAGCTTGCGGACTAAAATCGCGAGTTTGCCCGAAAACACCCACTTCGTTTTCTACTTGCATGGCTATAACCGTGTTTTCTTTTGCATCCACTTTGGCTATATGTTTCATCACTTGGCAGTAAGCATTTTTATCAGCCTCCAATGTTGTGGTGCAAAAGGCAGAAAGTGTTTGGGTATTTTTACCCTCTACATTCTTTACGCGTCCATACTTTTCTGTGTTCTGCATTAACCAAATTGGGGCATAAGGTGAGATACCATTCTTCCAAGTGGCGAGCCATAGAAACACAAGTTTTAAGTTATTTCTGCGGGCAATGGAAATCATTTGATCGATGCTAGAATAATTGAACTGATGCTCAACAGGCTCAATCAATTCCCAAGAAAGAGGCACAAAAACACTATTAAAGTTGGCCTCTTTTAGTGTTTTCATCGTTTTTTCCATGTAGGCACTATCCGATGCGGAAGAATTATAAACTTCACCGGCAAGCATCAAAAAAGGCTTTCCCTTCACCACCATTTGAGTAACCCCATACTCGTTCTTTTTCAGACATGGAATCTGCGCGCTAAGCGTAACCGCACCGAGAAGTAATATGACTAAGCAAAATTTCATATAAACAAATTATTCAAATACAATATTACTGGTGATTAAATTCGTCCGTAATCAGAATAAAAAACCAGAAAGAAATGTACTAATTGATAAAATCCGATGCAAGAAGTCGTCATTTTTAAATCAATTCTAGCTATTACTACCAACTTTACAAAAATGAAACTACTTACTTTTCACCACTTCTTTGCCATCTCTTGTTACAACCACTTTTGACCTATTAGTGGCATCGACTGCAAAGTCAAGCACATCTTTTTGTCCGTCTTTCCAAGTGATCGTTGTTTTATTGGAAACAGTTGAAATAGTAGGCAATTCTTCTCCATATTTAAACGGAATCAAAAGGACTTTAAAGTTTGCCTTTACTGTATTTCTATCTATTGACAAGCGATTGTAAGAGCCAATGGTGGAGGCGAAGTTTGTGAAAGATATACCACTTTGGTTAGTACTCTCTTTTACGTACTCCATTACTACATTGTTTTCTTCATTGGATTGTGCAATGCTGTAAACAAGTAATAATGGGTCTCCTTTACTTGGAGAAAGTGGCGTTACATCGGTTCCCTTATCCCAAAGCTTCACTAATTTATCGTCATAACCCAGCACTACCGCCCCTTTAGGAGTATTCTTGTAATCAGCTTTCCAAACACCCTTTGCAGTCATGGCCGTCCACAGATACAAGTGTTGATTAGCATCTTTTTTAGCATCGTCCACAATGATAGAATAAGGATGCATTCCCTTAATTAAGCCGGCAGAACGATACACATATTCAACCGGATTCCACAAGGCACGGAGGTTGGGCATAAAGTTGGAGTAATTGTAAGAAGGCCACCAATACCGCATTTTATAATGAGTGGTACCTACGAAGTATTTAAAATTATCAGGACGAGTTTCTAATTCCCAACCATCTTTTGCAACAGAAGAATCGATAGTGCTAAATCCTTCTCCCCATTTCATTCCCACTTGAGTACACCACTGATAAGTATAGGAATAGGTCATATTCTCTGAACTAAATGCACCCATCGGTTGAATGTTTGCACCAATGTAATCGCCTCCTGCAGCAGGCCCTTCCGACTCTGCTTTACCATCTACAATTACTTCATTGTGATAACGACCAGAATAAGCTTTTGGAGAAGGCGATTCAGTAATCCAGTTTATACCCAAGCCTGAGAAATAGAACATTCCGATATCTGCATGGTGATGACCAGAACCGATGTAGTGATTGTTGCGGGTATGGAAACATAGCCATGCTGCATTTTCGGTATTATCTGAAGAAGCCGAAAGGATGCCATGCGTTTCTGTGTTCCAATCATTGGGTATTTTAAGGTCGGCACGAGTGGTAGGTTTCCAATCTGTCACATACGGAAAAGGAAACACAAATGCAGGATAAGTGGTGCCAGGCAATCGAACGCCGCGGCTATTTTTTTCTAGCTGTGATTTATAGACTGCCAGATCAAAAGATGACCAGTTAACATCTGGAAAAGCATTTTGCAATAAGTAATCGGCGGCTCGGTCATCAGGATAAAATGATTTTATACCCATCACTCCCGGAACTGAGAAAGGACTACCACCCCATGTACCACTACTCAATGTTTCTTTTCTGTTGGGAGAAGTCGTGAACACCTGTGCTGTCAACATCTTTCTAAAATGTGGATGACCAAACAGGTTATCGCCACGACGGGCTTGCAAAATCATAGATAAAAACTCAAACTGAAATCCACCGCCACTCTTTCCATTACTCTCAAACATCTGTCCTTTATTATCAATTCCCCATTCCAAAAAGTCGCTAGTCAGTTCTCTTCCAGATTCATATCGCTCAGGGTCAAATCCATCAAGCCCCTCAATTTCTGCTTCACATATATAGTGTGTCAAATGCCAAGTTACATGGTTTACATCTCTAAATCCTCTTCTAGGGCCATCGCCACCTTCTGCTACACGTCCATAGGTTGCTTTGGCAATAAGTTGTTCTACAAACTTCCGTTGTTCTGGGGACATATATTTTCCTGCATAATCCAACGATAGCGCCAAATCCATGTGTGGCACCATACCAATCATTCCACGCCAAACGGTTTCTGAATTGTTTGCAGCATCTGGATCAACACCAAACTCACTATCAGACGTTCTTAAATGGTTATCCACCAGTTTATTAGCAATGATATAGTAATTGCACAATGCATCAGCCACTTTTTTTCCTAGTGTTTCATTATCAGTTAATAAACAATACAATGCCATTGTGGTAAGGCAGTTGGTGATGTAATTGGTGTGAGAAGTTTGAATGCCGGGCTTAAAATCTTTGGTTAAACCCACAACTGCATAAGTATTAGTCCCCATTCCTGCAGGTACATTTTTATCAAAATCTCCTTTGGCTAATTGATCAAAAAGCTTTCCATCACTTGTAGAAGGATCAAACCAAGTCTTTTTAAATAATATCTCTATTTCCGCCAAGGACTTCTGCGCCGATTTATTTTCTTCTATATGCTTTCTTAACATTGGTAAATCTTCTGGACTGAACAATAGTCTTGGGTAGATGCCAGGGGAAGGAACTTTACTACCTAATAACGACTTATTGAAACCAGCATAATCATACGCGCTCTTTGGCGTTACAGGCCATTCTGTTTCTTTACCCTCCTCCAATTTCTTTAAATCTTCTGGTTTTACACGGGCGTGGTCTGTCCATTTTCCTTGTGCTTTTAGCGTGGGAATGTATTTAGTTGCAATATCTGGATCCATCAGTTTCTCAGGTGTATCAAAAATACTGACGATACAGTCACTCAAAACAGGGTCTTTATCAGTGTACATAATTGGCTTATCACTGATCAGCAACAATCCTCTTTTAGTTAATAAGATCTTCTTACCCAAAGTTTTAGCTAAGTCATCAACTGAAAAATAAACTGCTTCCTTTATAGTTATTTTTTCTACAGAAGCTGGAATAGTATAGGAGGGTCTGTCTACTTCATATACCCAACGTGGCTGCAAAATCTCTAATCCTTTAGGGATAGGTTTAGGGTGAATTTCTTTTTGATTGATTAATGTAGCGAATGCTTCGGGTACAAATACCTTCCCATTTTGCAATACTGCTTCTGCACGAAGGATGTCTTTTGTGTCCAAACGCACTTTATAGCCATTTATATAGGCATACTTACTTCCTACAAACAAGGCCGTTGTTCCCTTCAAAGCTTCCAAAGCCCGAGGGCGTGCTGAACGTGTATAGGGCAATCCGGCATCCTGTGGAGGAGGAGTTAGTTTGGGTGTCTGTGCATTAGATGCATAAAATAGGAAAGCAAAAAGTGTAACTGTGACGGTATTTTTTTTCATAAATAAATTTCTATATTAAATTCAAGTGTTTAACAATGTACTTTTTTTTCAATCTGAATGTTATCAAAAGCTCTTTTTACCACTATAACATAATCGGAAAAGTTTGATTTATGTATTATTTCCACCCAAACAATTGCTTGTTTTCACAACAGGTGCCCATTACAACTCAATTAGATTACCTTCTTTATTTTAACTTTTAAAAAAGAGGCATTTCCATCAACAAAAAACTTAATTAACCGCTTGCTTTTCATTTGTAAAAACCAACGGGATAGCTAAAGTGTATTGCTCTTCTTCTAACATGAATACTTAAAATTGCATCTATCCTACCCTCTTCTATCTTGCCCCTCTAGTCCCTACCCTAGTTTATGCATACTCTCAACCGCAACGGCAGCAGGTAGTTTGCATTTCAGCTTGTGCGTTAATTTCCAAAAAACTTCAATGCCTCTACTATGGTTGTCACCAACTTAGGCGTGAATGCTTTGAAGAAATCTGAGTTTATTAGTGTCAAATCCTTTTTATCCTGATTGATGTATTCGGGCGTCTTGTCCATCATGAAACCATACGTGTCATTGACTAATACACTATTTGCCTCCATGATTTTCTTGACCCGTTGATTGAGTAAACTAATCTTTTCATTATTCAACTCGCCAAACCAAGCAGTTGGCAATGGTGCTTGTGTACCCCACATTAGTTTTGCACCTGTATTCTTCAAAGTGGTTACTAAAGAAGTAATCTCACTATCAAACTTCTTTAAACCTGCTTCAGAGAAATCAGTAACCCCATCATAGCCGATAGATAAATAGATGACATCATACTTAGTGCCGCCCAATGCACTCTCTACATTGCTATTAAATGCTTTAGGATTATTAACCGAAACACCGGAATAGGACACATTGCCAAAACCTGTTAGCTTTTTGATAATTTCAGGGGCAACTGCCAACATCCTACTATCCGTTAATAATAAAATCTTACGTTGTTTACCATCCGAACTTCCCCCCATATCATACAATACCGAAGGCAGACTATCCAATGGTCTCAAACGAGATAACTGTTGTTCCACTTTTGCCAATCTTACTTTTTGGTCTGTTGCTGCTGTAAAATCATACACATCTTTTTTATCAGGGAAATATGTAGTACCTCCAACTGAACATTCCCAGTTGGTTAAAATATGATTGGCAATGGTCAATCCTTTCTCACCTCCATTTATTAAATCCAATTGACAAAGCATGTACTCGCCCATTCCTTGCTTTACAGTTGCCAATACCGGATCACGGTTTAGGAACCACATTGCTTGGCGCATGTCTTTTCCTTCATTAATATATTCTGCACCAAAAGGAGGCACGCTCCAATCATTTCGCCAATTGCTTACCAATATTTTAAAACTATCATTAACCGAAACAGGTGAAATGCCTTTCATCTTAACCCCATAATCAAACATTGACTTACCATTCCAATTAAGGGTGATGTTGGATAAACCAGACAAGAAAGGATCATAATTGGGTTCAAAAGGTTGAGGAATAACTACGCTATCATAATATTCCACTCCTGTTTTAGGTGTGCTTCTCAACGTCCAACTGGTAGCGGCTTTCACACAACCTGCCTTTTCATTCAAGAAAGGTTTGGTGAGGGTTAAGCCATCTCCGATTAGTTTTTTGTAGCTATCAATTGTTTTATCTGTAATCTGATAAACTAAAACCCTTCCTCCATTTGCTTCAAAGGATTTTAGGGTTTTTACTTCATCATCAGTTAATGGATGTGTTCGTGCATCTAGGAAAAGGACTTGAGTGTTTTGAAGAGAAGTAGAATTAATGGTTGAAATTGTATCCACTTTCCTCATAGTATAATTAATCAAGTCTACAAAGTCAGTCTTCCCACAAACAGTAGCATTTATTGAATTTATTTTAGCTTTATAATTAACGGAAGTTTCAATTAGATTATGCAATAACCAACCAGCAGCAGGTTCTTTATTTATACACTCAATTATTTTCAAACTCGTCGCCCATAAACAGCCCTTTCCTACATATGCCTCAGTTAAAGCACTAGTCTTTCCATCTTTATCCCCTGCGATTAATTCTCTAGCATTATCTGTGTTTTTTTGAATTTCCAATCCACCATATTCGTTACCCCCTTTCCAAAAGGTTAGTTCTTGTTGACTAATGCCCTCTAATAGTTTATAATTAGCTCCATTTACATATAAATGTGCAGACCCTTTTGGTAAGGTATCTGATTTATTAAGATAAACTATTCTCAATCCATTAACTATTTGTCCAAGTGAAGAAAAATTAATAGCAACGTTACCGTATACTAAAAGAACATCTATTCCGTGAGCTGAATCATCATTAGAACACTTCTTAAAAGGTATTCCTGCACTTGTTAGCACCTTAATCAATCCCCCTTCCTCATCAATCACCCCAATCTTTTTCCCATTCAAATGCAATAACGAAGCTGATAGTCTTGGATAAATATGTCCTTCCCGAACATCACGATAACCGGGTTTGCCTTGATACCAAAATTCACGCACTATGTGGATAGGCGTTGCAGTTGTTACCGAAGGAATAGTAAAACTCCACTCTACATTCCGCAACATTGTACCGGGTTGTAGGCTTTGTTTCTTGATGGTTTCGGATAATACTTTTCCATCTGCAGACTCTATCTTGCAATGAATTTCATCTACAAAACGCAAATCATCATACTGCAACAAAGGGGTTTTGATAATGGTATTCTCTCCTCCAAAGAAGGAAAAGTTCTTGCTATCATACGGGAATCTTACCCATTTCATATCCTCGGCAAAGAGATAATAGCCGGGGTTGGGTTCATAGACTGGCAATGTAGAATCCCAGATATTCACAGGCGTAGCACAAGGCAATACTTGTCTCGGTTTTACGCCTGGGCTTTCCAATGTTTTGTAAACAGGGGCAATTCCCTTGTAGCGATTGTAGGGTTGCCAACGGAAAAACACACAACCAAAATCCCAAGGACTCACGGCATTAACACGATGAAAGCTGCCATCAAAGGTTTTGCCTTCTCTTATTAAATCGAAAGCATATTTTATCTCATTATTACCATCGCGATAAATGCCGGTAGCATAATCCTGTGCAATCACTTCATAACCTGCCGTACCATTTCCTAAAGGTCGATTTGGTTGCCAAACTTCTCCACATTCATCCCAAATCATCGGTTTCTTAGGCCCAAATTGTTGCCACTCCGTAAAAACAGAATCGGTGTTATAATGGTGTCCAATAACATCACCATGCGTAGAAAATGCACTAAAGTCTGATGCAAAAGCAGGACGGGTCTTATCAATAGAATGTGCTTTATTAATCAACCAAGGCTTTTCTCCCCCACCCTGCCAACGCAATTCGTTGGATACACTCCAAGTAAAAATGGAGGGATGATTGATGAGGTTTTTCATCATATCGCCCAAATGCTTTTCTGCAAAAACAGTGTCGGCAGCCACTTTAAAGTGAAAGGCAGGCTCAGCTTCCAATAAGAAACCTTCTTCATCTGCTACTTCATACAATATTTTATGTTTAGGGTAAACATGCAAACGCATAAAGTTTACGCCCATCTTTTTCAACTCCCTAAACCATGTTTTAAAATATTCTCTTGATGCTACAATATCACCCAAATAGTGTTCGCCGTGACCACGCAAATACAATAAACGCCCATTGATGTAGAGCTTTGCATCGCCCCAAGTAATTTCTCTAAAGCCGAATCTTTCCTTTTGCCAATCAATCACCTTCCCTTCTTTGGTATATAAAACGGTATTGAAATAATAGAGATAAGGGTCATGAGGAAACCAAAGATGTGGGTTTTCCCATGGAGCGTTTATGGTAATAGTCTTTGTAGTTTTTGGTTCGAGGGTTTGTTCACCCCCATCAATTGTTTTCACCACTTTACCTGCGGCATCGGTGATGAAATATTTAATAATGAAAGTCTGTTTGGTATCGGTTGTATTATTTATAGGCACATCACATTCAATATTCTTTCTCGCAAAGGATGTCCGCACTACAACTCCTTGTTCTACGAAGATTTCAGGCAAAGCCAATAACGAAATATCATCCCAAATACCTTTACTCTGCATACTTTCTCCACCACTCAATCTAGTGGCTTCATCTTCAACCCTTATTTGTAAGGTATGATTTCCAATGGATAAGTTTTTACCCAAATCAAAGTTTCTAGCACTATAACCATCATGAATGGTATCGAAAGTTTTTCCCTCAAACAAAACAGAATAGTTCTGAAAGCAACCATCAACATGCAGGCGCAGGTTCTTAGCTTTTAGGGCATCAGTCACCACTAAATTCCTTTCATACATCGCACCTTTTGTCCACTTTCTTGGAAAGTTAAATGCATCCCAATAAGGCTTGCCCCATTTGCCACCCCACACATTTGTATAGCAACCCGGCACCTGAATTTGCGTTTGTTGCTTGTCGTTATTACTGGTGAAGCTCCACAAACCATTTAGGCATATTTCTGTTCGAGGGGATTTAGAAGGAAAGCCAAACATTGCAGTTTGTTTATTTTGTTGGCTATATCCAGTATAAGCAACAAGGGCAGTAATCGTTGTTAAAAGCAGTTTTCTCATGCAGCAGTATCTAAAATTATTAGTGTGATTTATTATTTTTCCAAAAAATCATTTCAAAATAAAAACAATTAGGCACAGTGTTTTACCGTCAAAACAATTTTGTGCAAACAAGACTACCAAACAAAATCAATAGTTTAAAGTTAACACCCTTCTAAACGCCTTGTTTTACTACAATTGAAGCATGGAAACAAGTGTTTGCAACGTTCAAACCTAAAAGAAGGCAATAGCATTTACTCTTGCGCTATATTAATTAACTAAAAAAACTACTCGGCTCTATTTTGCTGAAGTAACTCAGCCGTGAAAATGATTTACCCAACTGAGGGAATGATTAATCCAACTGAGGGAATGACTGACCCAGCTGAGGGAATGATTTACTCAGCTGAGGGAATGACTGACTCAACTGAGGGAATGATTGACTCAACTGAGGGAATGACTGACTCAACTGAGGGAATGATTTCCTCAGCTGAGGGAATGGTGCACTGCAAATCAATTTGATAGCTTTTATGTTCGGCTTCCTCTATCATCTACTTGCCACAGAAAGCATAGATTTTGAGCAATTAAGACAAGTAAAAGCCATACTGCAACAACTTTTGATAATGAGTAACAGTTATTTTTACGCATCTACTCTAAAAGAAGATGGGATACTGTTGAAGTATTCTCAAAAAAATTGCTATACGATGAAAAAAATAAGCTTTCTACATGCTATCTCTTTACTCTTTATAAGTGTAAGTGTACATGCACAATCACTGAATATATATGTTTCGCCAAACGGAGCTTTTACTGGAAATGGTTTGAGTACGTCTGCCCCCGTTTCTCTTGCAAGGGCGAGGACCATTTTGAAATCTAGGACTAACAAAACTATTCCCTGCCACGTTTGGTTGATGGATGGCATTTACACTTATCTGGCATTAGACTCTACCGACACTAGAACAGCCACCGCCCCTGTTACTTATCATTCAATCAATAGACAGAAAGCTATTTTTGAACCTATTACCCCCATTAATCCCGCAGATTTACAGCCTATTCCAGATTCGATAAAACTTAGAATTGTTGACACAGCTGCCAGAAATAAAGTAAAACAAGTGAGCCTTGCCAGTTATAATTTGAGCAATATGAAAGCTTGGCCTAAAACCTTTGTTTACCCTGTAAACATTAGTGCCACGAGCAACAGTAGGCAGCAATGGCCAATAATTTACCAAAACACAACGCCATTGCCCATGGCAAAATACCCTAATAACGATGTGATGCGAATGAAAAGGGTACTTACAAATGGATCGGGTGGCGTTAGTCCGGGTGGATCGTTTGTTTACAGAGACGACAGGGTAAAATATTGGGGGCAGGCCATTAAGGAAGGTTTATGGTTGAGAGGTAACTGGCGCGTGGATTGGCAGATGGACTTTGTGAAAACTGATTCAGTTTCGCTTACGGATAGCATCATTTATCAGAGTATTGGGGTGCAAGGAGGTATTGGAAATAAATATTCTCGCCCTGCGGGAAATGGAAAAGAGCCTTATGTGGCCGTAAACCTTGTGGAGGAAATAGATACGGTGGGAGAATGGTGCATAAACTTTGACACAAAGATGCTGTACCTATATCCGCCAGATACAGGTACACTGAACATCAGTAGCAATAGCACCACTCAAAGCATTAAACTTGTTGGCGTAAACTACACCAATTTTGAAGGAATAAAGCTTGATGGAGGCTCGTCTGACGGGGTACTTTTAAGCAATTGTAACTATGTAACCCTTGCCGGAATGGAAATGACGCATGTGGCAGGTTATGGAGTATTCATTACCAATGGCACCAATTGCACCGTGAGAAGTAATGACATTCACGATGTAGGGCAAGGTGGGGTATTTATGATTAACAGCAATTTTTCTGCTGATCAATTAACCCTTACACCTTGCAACCACAAAGTAATTAATAACCATATTTACGATTATGCCAAAGATGTTTTTTTGTACTCTGCGGCGGTTGATACCCGAAGTGTGATTGGGTGCTATGTTGCTTTTAATAAGATACATGGTTGTGAGCATGTGGGTGTTTTGTATGGCGGCAACAATAGCAAATTTGAGTATAATGACATCTCGGATGTGGTAAGAACTTATACCGACATGGGGGCTTTTTATGGCTCGGAAAACCAGACTGAAAGAGGAAATACTTTTTACAATAACTACATCCATGATATGAACTTTAAAGGCAGTGGTCTATACACTGATAATGGAACATCTGGGCAGTTATTTATAAATAATATTACGACCAATTGTTTGTATGGCTCACAAAACAACTTTGGTTATTCAAACAATTTCTACAGCAATATTTATTTCAATAACAGTAAAGTTCACCATACTAATTCAACTGGCTTTTTGCCCGATACCAATAAAAACAACTTAACCAATTACACCAATCTTAAGAAAGTTTATGATGCTAGCATCGTTTACCAACAGGCTTATCCTGACTTAGCAGATTGGTTTCCTACTTCTAAAAATGCTTATACTTCTTTAATATGGCCACAAGTAAAGGGCAATGTATTTATAGGCACATCGGTAGGAAATGCTTGTTTAAATGGCACTACAGATAAAAATCTTTTCAATACAAACGGGACAACCAACGCCACTTATGCGCAAACAGGAAACCCTTTTAAGAATTATGGATTAGTCTTTCAGCAGAACCTACTAGCTAAAACATCTTTGTTTAAAACAGGCAATACTAACTTACTTGATAGTATTAAATCTACGGGTGTATTTGCTAAAACAACGAGTACCAATTGGCATATTGGTAGGATTGGTTTATTTAAAGATTCTATCTACAGGCCATCTGTTACCAATACTCAAACACCTGGTGTGGCTCCTTCATTCTCATTGATTGTAACAAACCGACACGGATTAGTAGTTGGTGATACATTAGACATTAGCTTAACTATTAAAAACCCAAATATCAATAACTGTTATTCCTCCATACTTTTAAAGGACAAGGATACTTTATTGGGGTTGCCATTGGTGCTGAAAAAAGCTAGTTTCGATTCGATTGTATTTACTGCTCAATGGAAAAACCCAAACATAGGCAGCCACTCTTTAGCGGCTCATTTGTTGGATAGTACTATTTGTAATTTTGCATCAAACCCTGTTGATTTTTCCATCACCACTCCCCTACCTATCACCATTCAAAGCTTTAAAGCAACACCCAAAAGTTGTGGTGCAGCAATTTCATGGGAGGTAAATACGGATAATAAAGTTCAATCATTTCAAATTCAACAAGGAAATGCAGAGGGAACATTTGCTATCGTGAAAGAATGTTCAAACAGTACTAAACAGATTTATTTGCCCCAAACCCAAGCCGAAGTTTACTACAGACTTGTTGTTTTAATGGTAGATGGAACTAAAATCTATAGTCAATTAGCCGGGGTTCATACAGATTGCTTTGGCGAGGATGTTGTTCTATCTCCAAATCCAACCCAAATTGGAATCAAAGCAAGGATAAATTATAACAATACCTCCTCGACAACTATTAAATCATCTATAGTTATTTACGATGCTATTGGGAAGATTGTTTTTAGGCAAAACATCACCTGTATGAAAGGAGAAAATGTTTACCCATTACCACCATTGCCTTCTGGAATGTATACCATCAAACTGCAACACATTGGAAAAGCAATTAAATGGCAGGTTCTTTAAAATATCTTACAAAAGAATAATATCTACTCTCTGCCTGATTATACTTTTTTTTAGTTAGTGGCACATTGCAACAACCAACCAACCTTTTGGCTTACTGAAACTGATTAGGGAATTTAAGTAGCATAATTTGCAAGCTTTAGTTAAGTTCTCATTTCTAATTAAATTTTGCACGCCATGAAAAAGAGTCTTCGTTTCTACTCAATTCGTTTTTTACTACTAGTTATTGTTTTTTTCACCAATTACACATCAGGAAAAGCACAAACTACTGTTGCTTTTAGTGACAACTTCGAAACATATAACATCAATAGTCTTCCACTAGGTTGGGAGTTGTTTGGGACGACCTCGTTGGCAACTATTCAATATGATTCTGGTACGACCAACAAAATCCTACGCCTAAATGCAGGGCAAACTAAACCTTCTGGATATGCAGGACAAAAGATTCAAAAGACGTTGGCTTATGGATATGGAGATTTCATAGTAAGCTATAAATTAAGAACAACAAGACTTGCATCTGCTGTTAATACTACTAACTGCCCCAACTTTAACAGGATTGGATTTGGCGGTATTGAAGGTGTAACCAATACGGATAACAATACCTCAAGTGCAACTACAAGTATATCGCCAATGGGTTTGCAAGGAGTACTTCGTTTACCAACCGGATTGGCATTTACACCCAAAGGAAATTTGACACCAGTAAACAACACGTGGTATCAGCTTACACTGAGAATAAGTCGGAAATCTGATACGGCAGTTAGTGTTACAGGTACTATTAAAAAAGCCAGTAACGATTCGTTGGTTAAGTCCATTAGTGGAAGTATAACTACTAGCACACCTACACTATTAATGAATCAAATCATATTCGATATTCAAGCCCTGTATCAATTCAATTATGTTGATTTGGATGACATTTCTGTTGCACTGCCCGATGCAGCACCCGAAGCATCAAATGTTGCTATAACTGGTAATGCACAAACCTTACAAACACTTACGGCTACCTATACACTTACAGGAACTGATACCAATGGAACGAAGATTCAATGGTTATCTTCTAAAAATGCTAATGGCCCTTTTACGGTTATTCCCGGCGCAAATACTACTTTATACAACATTACCAGAAATGATATTGGAAGTTATATCGCTTTTAGGGTTTATCCATCAAGTGCTTCTGGCTTTTTAACTGGTCAGCCCGTTACTGTAGTTACTACTACTACTGTTTCCCAACATTCTGGCCCTAGTCTAATAAGCTCTATTAGGCAAACTGGAAGTGTTGCGGCAACCTCTACCATTCAGGTAAATTATACCTATAATAGTCCCACAAGCATCCCCGAACAAACTACTTTTTATACAATTTATGTATCAGATTCTTTCAATGTAGGCTATTATAAAAAGATTGCTGCTGGTAGTACTACTGCTGCAAGTGGAGTATCTTATAAAATAGATACTTCATTAATAGGAAAATACTTGTACATAGAATTGTTGCCTAAAGATGTAAATGGCAATTATGGACAGTACAGTGGCTGGACTGCACAAACTGCGGTAAGCCCAGAACTACAAGTTTTGAAGACTCAATATTGGCAAAATGGAAGTGTGGTAAATGACTTCGGATTAAATACTGGAGCAATTACCGTTACAGCCGATATTAGAAACAATAACCCTAATCACGATACGACAGGAAGACTGCTTGTTCAGTTGTTGGATGGTATGGGTAATGTGAAGGATTCTAGCATTAGTTCAGGGGTAATTATTGCTAAAGGAACAAAAGTTTCAATTACATCTGTTCCAGTTAACATCCCAGACTACCATCCTGGTTATTCTATTAGGGTAATATTTGCCGATTCAGTTAATAGAACAAATACTATTGCTCAAGCAGAGAAACTTGCTGAGCCAGAGGATATTAATTCCGTTTACCAATACTATATAAAAGATGTTGATAGTACAAATGGGGCGTACCTATGGATACCGCCACATACAAAAGTGGTTAAAGGAATAATGATTTGCATTAATAACAACATTGAGCGTCAAATACAAGAATACTCCGAAATAAGAAAAGTTGCAGAGAGATGGGGCTTGGCTTCGTTGGTATTAAACACCTTTAGAAATTCACTTTTAGCTCCACCCAATAATTTAAGTTTCGATTTTACACGCCCTTCTGCTGCTGCAAAAATGGATAGTATCATAGCTGCGTTTGCTGCAATGAGCAATCATTCCGAGTTGGTTAATTCTCCATTTATCCCAATGGCTCACTCTGCCTACATGGATTTCCCTTTTCATGTAGCCATGAGAGATAATACCAAATGTATTGCAGCTATACCTATCAAATCTGGTGTTCCTAACATCTATAAATATTATAAAGCAGGCGGTAGCTCTTTTGCACCTGCACCCAACAATACAATGAAAGATGTTCCTATTCTGTTCTATGCCCAAGGAAATATGCCCGAAACCATTGATGCTATGTTTAAAAACGGAACAGGACGTATGCGCCCTAATACCCAAAGTCAGGGTGCTGGTTTTACAGGAATTTATAGAAACGATGATAGCACTGGTATTTACAAACCAGGAATGGAGTTTGGAGGTTGTTTAAAAGATATATATGAAGGGCATTTCAATGCAATGCCTCGCGCTTTAAATATTGTTGCCATGTTTATAGATAAGGCTTGTGCAGCAAGATTGCCTGATGTATATCCTACAGATCCTAACGTGAAGCCAGTATTGAAATCGTTGGACTTTACAAAAGGTTGGTTAGTAGATCAGAATTTCTTTAATGCAAAAACACCTGGCAAATACACACCACCAGCACCTTACAACCAGTTTACAGGGAATAAAAAAGGAACAGAATGGTATTTAGACGAAGAAATGGCACGTGCCTGTGAACAAATAGCATTGACTGAATACTTTAAAAAGGTAGAACAATTCACCATCTTAAAGTTGGATGGAACACCTGATACTTTATATCAGGCGGTATATTCCTATCATGCAAAGGATGGAATTAAGTTTACAGATAGTACAAATATTATGCGCTTGAAAGTATCCTCATTTGATAAACCTTGGCCTATTGATACCGCATCAGTAAACAATAAAGATTCTCTAGTAAACAACACGCTAATAGTGCCAATGAAGCTGAGTACTAAACAGCTTCTTGACCCAAGTGTTACCTCATTGCCAATTACTGATCTTCCTGTAAAGACACGTTGTAATGCTAGCTGTTATAAAGAGATAGGATTAGATGCGAATGGCTACATAAACTTCAAACTTAGGTTTACCCGATTCTCTCCAAATGCAGGTGGTTACACCCTGAGTTATGTTTCTCTTTATAAAGAAGGCAATGATACCGTTTCAGCTTCACTAAGAAATGTCAGATTAGACAGGGCGCAAAGTATTTTACCGGGATTAAAGAATCAATTTATTACCTTCCCCAAGGTTAATAATATAGATGCTAGCACCCGCTTTGTTACGCTGAAGGCAACGGCTAGTTCTGGATTGCCTGTAGAGTATTTTGTACGCAGTGGCCCTGCGGTAATAGTAGGCAATCAATTAATAATTACACAAATGGTAGAGGGTACCAAGTTTCCTATTCCTATTGTAGTAGGTGCTTACCAAGTGGGTACTACTGGCCCTTCAACCGGCATCTATGCCGCCCCAACTGTGTATCAGACAATATGGATGGATGATATTGCCCCCGCAAAACCTGTTCTATTAACGGGCAATGCTTTGGATAATAATAAAGTAAGCCTAAAATGGAATACTTCTGACGATACAATGGTGAATGGATACAGCCTATTTAGGGGAGATAGCCTAATTGTTATTATTGCAGATACAAGTTATATAGATACTACCGTAAAACCTAATAGCAGTTACACTTACTATGTACGTTCGCTAAACAAATTGGGCAACTACAGCGATACTACTAATAATTTATTCATTTCTACTCCAGTTCCATTGCCGGTTAGAATAATCAATTTTACCGCTACATTGGCCAATAAAAATCAAGTTAAATGCAATTGGAACATAACTAATGGGGTTACAGCTAGCACCTACCAAGTTCAGCGCAGCACAGATGGTTTGTATTTTGTTTCCATTGCAACAATTGCTCCTACAGATAATGCTTTTTCAACTAAATATGATTATACCGACTTGTTGCAAGAACTACCAAATCAAGTTTATTATTATCGTTTAAAAACAATTGAAAAAGATGGTTCTATTGTTTACAGTAAAACTGTGCAGGTTGTAATTACACCAAAAGACCTAGCGGTTTCTGTGTCTCCAAATCCGTTTAAATCTGTTTTATCCTTGGTAGTAAATACGCCTACTAATACTAATGCACAGATTAATGTTACTTCTGCAAACGGCACAGTTCTTTTTAGTAATAAGTATTCTCTTTTTAGTGGCGTTAATCAATTATACCTTCCTGAAGCGGCTCGTTTAACAAAAGGAATTTATATGGTAACTATCATTTATGGAGGCAATATAAAAACGCTCAAAGTGGAAAAGGAATAAAGGCAAATAAAAAAGTATAAAGTATTGCCATGAATGCATCGATAGGTATGTTTCAAAAGAAGAATACCTATTGGTGCATTTGTGGTAATTAATCATAAACCAAAATGCCCTTTTTCTTTCAATTATTAAAAGCCAATCATAATCGACTGTTCATTTAATACAATCATCATCATGAAAAAATATTTTTTATCTATTATAATTACTGCTTCCTTTTTCAGTTGTCAGGTACTTTCTGCACAAGTAAAAATAGAAGCTGCCAAGACTTTCCCTCAGTCGACTATTGATTCTATTAAGAAATTATATGCTGGCTTTTCTGGCCCTGGAAAGCCTGTGGAAGGAACTTTCTTTGGTGGACATGTGGCTACATGGTTTACTGACCTAGATGTATCGGAGCAGAATAAAAGCAAATACGCAACAGGTGATGTGGTAAAAAAAGGTTTATTACCCAATATAAAACCTATTTGGGATGTGAGTATGCGAGATGCAGTAATCATAGTAGGTGGCGATGGCAACTATTATCTTACAGGTAGCACAGGCAGAAATATTTGGCGGTACAATGATGGAATAGAGATTTATCGTTCAAAGGATTTGAAGAGCTGGAGCTATCTTGGGGTTGTATGGAGCATTGAGAAAGAGGGTGGTTGGGAGAAGCTATGGCGCGAAAGACATAGCAATCCTGTGAGGGCAATATGGGCACCGGAACTGCATTACATTAATCATAATTACTTTATTGCTTTTAGCATGCCTCCCGGTGGAATTGCCATTTTAAAAAGCACTACTGGTAAACCCGAAGGCCCTTATACGCATGCCACCAATCCCGAAAAGCCTTTATTAGGCGGCATTGGCCCTATTGAAACCTCATATTTGATAGATCCTACTCTTTTTCAAGATGATGATGGTAAGGTATATTTTATACATGGCTCGGGCAAATATATCGCACGAATGAAGGATGACTTGAGCGACTTTGCAGAGCCTTTGCGTGAGGTGAAACTATTAACCCCCGATGAAGATTCTAATCACCACATTAAGAGTTGCCAAAAAGGTTATCAACTGAAAGATATTGGCTTTGAGGGCGCTACTCTGTTTAAGCGGGCTGGCAAATATTATCTAGGGTCTACAGATAAGTATGAAGGTCGCTATTCGATGATGATTTCTATGTCTGATAATATATATGGCCCCTATTCTGGCAGGTACGAAGTAGTGCCTTGCAATGGTGGAACTAACTTTTTTAAAGCGAAGAATGGCGATTGGTTTAGTTGTTTTTTTGGCGATGACATACAAGCGCCATGGAGAGAAAAACCGGGTATCATTAAAGTTGAATTTGATAAGCAAGGCAAGATTTCCATCGCTCAGAAACAACCAGAATTTATATTGAATAAATAAAGCCGTGGTACAGCTTTACCGATGGAAAGAATAGTGTAAACTAGTTTGAGAAACCAGTAGTAAGTAATTTTTAATTTACATGTATGAAACAACTGTCAATTTTAGTGTGTTTGCTTCTGTTAGCACAATTATCTTTTGCCCAAACATTTTATGTTGCCACCAATGGCAATGATAAAAACGCTGGTACGCTCGACAAACCTTTTGCAACTATAGATAAAGCGAAGGAAGCTGTAAGACAGTTGAAGAAAAGCAACGCCATCAATGAAGGCGGTGTTACTGTTTTTATCCGTGGGGGTGATTACCAGATTAATTCCTCTATTGAGTTTGTCAAAGAAGATGGTGGCAATGAAGGCAAACCTGTCATTTACAAAGCTTATGAAAATGAAACCCCACACCTTGTAAATGCAACTATGATAGCTGCAAATAAGTGGAAGCCTTTGCAGAAAGAAGCATTAAAAAGAGTTCATCCTAAAGTTAATGCTAGCAAACTAGTAGAACTTGATATTTCGGGAATGGGTTTTAAGAACACTAAACAATTTGCGCCTACTAATCAGTTTACGACCGATTGGTTTATTATAGATTTGTTTGCTAATAACCAACGTCAGCCGATATCGCAATGGCCTAATTTGAATGAAAACATAAGAGGTAAAAATGATCCTGGTTGGACAACCTGCAATGGAAGCAAAGACAATCATACTTTTTATTACGGAGCCAATGGTAAACCACAGGATAAAGACACTGTAAACGAACTAGACTTAGACGGAACACATCGTAGTAACCGTTGGGCAAAAACGTTACAGTCAGGACATGAAATATGGCTTAAAGGACTTTGGCGTGTGCCTTGGGAGCCTCGTACGCATAAAATGAAAGAGATAGATACTACTGATAATTCAATTTCACTTTATGAAGCTCCCCCACAAGGTATGGGTTCTAAATATTCGGCTATTGCCAACGAAAAACCTCAATGGCGCACTGGCAATGGTAAGGAAAATTGGTATGCGCTGAATTTGCTAGAAGAAATAGACCAACCTGGAGAATGGGCATTGGATATTAAAGACCAAAAGATATACTACTATCCCCCAGCCCCTATCGCTAGCCTGAAGATGATGGTGAGCGATGCAAGAGAGCCTGTTATTAAACTAAGCAGTGCAGATAATGTGCAGCTAATTGGTTTAACCATTGAGGGTGGCTTAGGTACAGGCATAGAAATGCAAAACAGTAGCCATGTATTGATAGCAGGTTGCAATATCCAAAACGTAGGCAATTCGGGCATCAGTATTAATGGCGGCAACTTTAATACTATCCAGTCAAACGAAATTTCTCAAACTGGTGGTTGGGGTATTGAATTAAAAAACATTGGGAATAGAAAAAACCTTTTATCTGGAAATGTAGCCATTACCAATAACCATATTCACCACATAGGTAAGCTTGCTTTTAAAGAGGCCATTATTATGGTAAACGCTGTGGGAGTAATAGTTGCGCACAATTTGCTACACGATACCCCTAAAGGAACCATACGCACCGACGACATTAATAATTGCGTTTTTGAATACAACGAGATACACAATATTGCCTTAAAGGAAGGAGACACCGGGGTGTTTTACAATTATGGCGGTTGGAGTACCTATGGCAATATTTTCCGCTACAATTTCTCTCACCATACCAACCGTGCCAATGGGTTTTATAGCGATGATGGCGACAGTGGCGATTTTTATTATAACAATATTGTGCAAGGCTGCCTGAATGGGGTACAATTTGGTGGTGGACATGATGTAATTGCCGAAAACAACCTGTTTGTTCAGAGCAAAGGACAGTCAATTGATGATAGAGGAAAAGACCGTAATTACAGATTGGGAACAAGATATGAAACAAACCTTACTAAGTTTGATGTTACTAAAAGCCCTTGGAAGGAATATGGCGAAAAGCTACAAACAGATCAACATCTAACAAACAATTTGTGGGCAGACATATTAAACCGAGAGTTACACCCCGAATTGCCCAATGGCAGCCGCATGAAAGATAATGTGGCGGTGGCTTCTGGCAAGTTTGTAAAGCGAACTGGCAATGTGGAGGTTAGTAACAATACAACAATAGCTACCATCACTGATGCTGCTTTTTTCGACTATGCCAATATGGATTTGCGTACCAACAACCAACAAATACTAGATAAATTCCCTAACCTGAATAGTATATTCCCATTGATAGGCTTACAAATAGATAGTTATAGAAAAACTATCCCCTCAAGAAAGGAAACAGGTGGACTAAGCAATAGAACCTCGGGAGAAAATGTAGATACTGAGGATAAGATGGTTGATAAAATAAAGGCAACGCAAAAAAAGAGTTAGGAAATAAAATAGGAAATGTATGGGGATGAATATTAGTGTACTGCAGATGGGTTTACCTGAGCGAAGTCCATTTGCAAACTAGTTTGATTTATACGCAAGTGATGTTATGGAACACTTTCCTGCTATTCCGCGCAAAAGGCGTTACAATCTTCGCTGCTACCGCATCGCCTGTGGTCTGGTATTCGCTACAATAAAAGACCAGCAAAAATATACTCAACTTACATTTTGCAACTCAACACGCCATAGGTGTACACTAGCCCTTGTAGATTTTAGCGATTGATGTGGACTAGCTGGGGGAGTTGGTGCAGAACCCTGATTTGACCTGCGGCAGTGGAAATAAATGCGATTACCGCTACGGACAACAACCTTCAAAAGCATGTTGTCCGTAATTATTTAGTATAATTGTAGCGTATGGAGATTAGAAATCTCCTTTACTAGCAGTTCGTGATGCACTTCGCTTAACATCAACGAACAGCATTTCAAACATTTTGATCAGCTGGAAAAACATTAGCAAACCATCTAAGCGAAGCTACAAGTGAAACACTTGTGGTGGCAGCGAGTCCGTGCGACATGATGGGTTGACTTGCGGCAACTGGGATACAGTTTCTACTTTGTATTATTGGCTATCAATATAAAGTTGAATATGTCTATTAGTGCTTACTAGGCTAAAAGTTATATTTTCTAGTTTCCATCGTCTCCCTGTCCAATTTTCTTCTTTTAGTTCATGTTCTTTTACTTCTCCCAAACTATCAATGTCTTGCCCAAATAAGTCTGAAAGTTCTTTTGCTAGTCTTATTATTTCCATTAAATAAAGTTGTCCGTTTGTAGGCTTATTTCGACCAAGTAAGATTATCGGCACTCCCTCATTACTCGGGAATAGAATAAGAATTTTATTGAAGAAGTTGAATAGAGTTTATGTCAGTTTAATTACAGGGTAATTAAACGGCTTTCTTTCCACCCTAAAGTTATGCAAGGCGGCACAAATGGCAAATATCTTGTACGGATATTTGTTTTTTCTTAACCTGCATTCATCCTTTACAATTCTGTACCTTTTTGTACTTCCTATAGCGTGTTCTACCATGATTCTTACCGTTGATATTGCCCTGTTTTCATCTTTTTGTGCTTGAGTCAATTCTTTTCCCTTTGGCTTTTTCAGGGGCTGTACAATCCTGATTCCATCGGGTGCAAAACCTTGATAACCGGTGTCCTGTAACAGTATGATTTTTGCCACTGCGCCAGCAAGTACATCCAGATATTGCAGGTCGGCAATTTTCTTGTCATGCGTTGCCCCGCTTACCGTGGCACCTACAAACAGTATCAGGCATATTGTGCTGATGATCACCCCGTTTTTCAAGGTGTGTCTTTTCTTTTTGCCACTATAGTTTTCTTTTTGTCCCTCATCATCCACCGGACGAGGTATTTCCCGCTCCGTGCCATCGTGCATCAACAATATTTCACCCTCGACAGCCAATTTCCCAACAAGTCCTTCCGCTGTTGTCGCAGGCATTGCGCAGGCATCTTCCAAGGCATCCTCCAGTACAATGGTCAGGCTGTGTATAAATTCATTGCACTGCTTTTGGGTCATGTTGAACCAATCCGCATGTTGCTCCTGGATAGGGTTCAGCTTTGTAAAACTCAATATAAAAGCAAGCCTGTCCGCCACTGTCGGAAGAGGGCTGTTATGATATATTACAAACTTCCTCTGTTGCTTTTTCCTTTTGCCAGTTGTGTCATGCTTGCTAAAATATTGATGGTGAGCCTTTTCAAAATAGGGCAATAACCCTAAAAAATCTTCAAGAACATAACCTGTCATTGCAACAAAACGAATTGGGTTTCTTGACCAATTTTCGTACTTACCTAATTCCATGCTAATTTAAACGATTCATTAGCCAAATTATTTCGCATGTGAGTATAATATTTCTAATTGATATAAACTCTAATGTTTCATAAGCCTCCTAATAAATAATTTTAGCCCACAGCTAAAAAGAGTTTTCTATACTAATTTTATTAATCCACACTTTAAATCTTACCGTTATGTCAGTTTATTTTATTGAAAGTAATGTTTCCCTTTTTAGTACACAGCTTACCAAATTTGCTACTAGATTACCAACGTATGCTGCCGATTTGGGATTTTCTGTGGATGAAAAAAAAGAAGCCGTTGATGATGCCGCCTATATGGCTTGGATTGTAAAAACGGATGATGATGTGGCTACCAGCAAGCTAGCATGGAAGGCTTACGAAACATTGGCTAGAGAAGGTTCTGTGGATGTTGCTGTGTTGATACCGCCGGCCGCAATGGTTATTACTGCTGCGCCAACATTGGTGGAGCCGGGTATTCAGCGCCGTTTTGCACAGAAGGCTGCAAAGGCTAAGGCAAATACAAAGTGTTCGGAGGCGGTTCAGAAAGACTTGGGCATTTATACGGCACCCGATGCTGTGGTTACTGTAATCCCCGATTTGAAGGTGGCTGAACAGGCTGGCCATCCTGAACTTGTTTTTACAAAACATGGTTATTTGGTCATCAATCTTTACCGTGATACCGGTGCTGGTTATGGAACGGCTCCCTATAAAACATTGACTAAAAGCCATTTTGTAGACTACGATTTGCCGGCAGTGGGTGTTACGGCGCATTATAAATACAAGATAGTTTTTGTGGTAGATGATGTAGAAGTAGGCAGCTTTAGCCCAGAAGTAAGCATTAATGTGATAGGACGATAAATAGTGGTTAGGTATTAGTTATTAAAGAAAAAATCCCTTGGAGTGAATGCTTCAAGGGATTTTTTATGGGTTTTATCCATCAATGTTACCGTCTGTTAGTTTTTCATTAAATATATTTCATCAATACAATAAAACTTTTTGCATCTAGAAAGTGTTTGAATTAATTTCCATTTATCTTTAGCAAAATATTTAAGCAAATGGTTACTAAAATTTCATCGGGAGTATCGGTTACTGTGGAAGTTTTCTTTCAGCCTGCCTACAGTAATCCACTTGGGAATGAGTATATGTTTGCCTATCGTATCATAATTGAGAATCATAACAATTTTACCATCAAATTACTCACAAGGCATTGGCATATTTTTGATAGTAGCGGCGAAAACAGAGAAGTAGAAGGAGAGGGTGTTGTAGGCTTGCAACCTTTTATAGAGGCAGGCGAACAATTTCAATATACAAGTGGGTGTAACTTACGAACTGAGATGGGTAAAATGCATGGCACTTACACCATGGAAAACCAGAATAACAAACAGAAGTTTACGGTACAAATACCAGCGTTTGAAATGATAGCTCCAAGTAAATTTAATTAAGAAGTTGATAGTCGATAGTCAAAAGTATTTAGCTGGACTTTTAACTCTTAACTTTCGACTTTCCACTAAGTTCTAGTGCGGTTTATACTTAGCTTCTTCAAATATTTGTTTGGCAGGAGTTGCTATTAGTTGTTGTAAAGTGATTTTGTCATTCTTTTCCATATACTTTTTTACAATCTGCCATCCCACAAAAAGACCGATATTACCTGGCGATCCTTCACCCAATTCGCTAGTTTTTGGTCCATCATTTACATAAGGACTAATCAAAGTAGGGTCAGTTTGAAACAGCAGGTCGCTCTCCATAAAATAGCTCCACACAGTTTTCTCAGATATAAAACAATTGCTTAGTTGCTCTTTGGTATAACCAGTCTTTAATGTGTCGGGTGTGTTTGGCAGGAAAGCATCGAGCACATACAGTTTTTTGCCCTCATCAATCATTTTTTCAATCAGTTGAGTACTATTTCTTTTAGGCTGAAAGCTGGCAAAAAGGTCGTCCACAATATTTTTCATGCAGTTTACATGAATATATTCAGGTTCAAACCTTCTAGATACATACGAAGGATAAAGGTTTTGTATTTCGTCCGATTGATAAACTGAGAAGTTTTTGCCCATATAAAGTTGTAAACCAATGGCAATGGCATTGTCGGGAGTAATGATGCCCGCATAGCTATTTAAGGGGCCGATGAAGGTGACTAACTTATTTGGTAAAGGATATTTTGGAAAATAATAGTGAACAAACTTTAAACCTTCTTTTACTTGGGATTCTATAGGCTGAAAATCTTTAAATGGTTCAATTGAGGCATCATAAATGTTTTTATAAGAGACAATGAATAGTTTCGCATCGTGCATAACAGTATCTGGATGCTGAGGAATACCAAGTATATTATAAAAAAAGTCACTAGTAAAGTTACCCTGTTTTGAATAGAGCTTTTGAAGGCCAACATCCATTTTAGTTGTATCAATTGAAAAGAAATCTTTCTCGAACCGCATTGTGTTTAAATCAACCGTAATTTGAGATACATCAGGTATCTTTTTCTTTGATGAGCAACTCCATAAAACCACTAAGAACAATAAAGAAACAATTTTTTTCATGGCACGAATTAAATTAAAACCTACCAATGTAGTGGCAAGATTCTCAGAAAGTACAAAATTTAACTAATTATCGAATAGTTGTTTTTGTAGTAATTCCGATGATTTTTTGTAGGTGTTGACACAATTAGAATAAAAAGTTTTTAATTTTATCCGAATTAAGTTTATGTATAGTAAGAATCGTCTTTTTAGATGATGAAATTTATTCATTATTTTAATGTCGTCTGCATAGATGACTAAAGCATAATAGTCAAAGTTAAATTGAGCGTTTTTCATTCTCAATCGGTTAAATTAGAAACAATCTGTTCTACAAACAATATTAAAACTTTAAGATGTCTACCCCGAAAATAGAGAACTTGCTCATAATAGAAGATAATTTGGGGGATGCTATCCTATTGAAAGAGTATCTGAAAGAAATATTTGTTGGTGTTTCTGTAATGACTGCACAAACTTTTGCTGAAGCCAGTGAAATTTTATCTACCGAAAAGTTATTTGATGCAATCTTTCTAGATCTTTCTTTGCCAGATAACAGTGGTAAAGATTTGGTGAATGATGTAATTGCATTGGCATGGTTTATTCCTGTAATTGTTTTGACAGGCTATAGTGATGAAAAATTTGGCATCGAAACACTTTCCTTGGGTGTTTCAGATTATTTGGTAAAAGATGACCTTACATTATCTCAACTAAGTAAAAGTTTGACTTACAGTATTGAGCGGAAAAGAATTGAAAGAAAGCTTGTTCATAGTAATGAGCGTTACGAAATATTAGCTAAAGCAACAAGTGATACTATTTGGGATTGGAATATTGGGAAGAAAAAAATTGTTTCTAACCAAGGTATAACTAGGGTTTTTGGGTACAAAGAGGACGAGGTGCAAGAGGTAGAATCTTGGTGGAGGGAAAAAATACACCCTGATGATTATAGAAACTTGATAAAAACTTTGACATCAAATTTTAAAAAAGGGATTCCTATTTTTCAATTAGAATATAGATTCAAGTGTGCAGATGGTAAGTATAAATATGTTTTAGATAGAGGCTATCTTATTCTAGATGCAAAAAATAAACCAGCGAGGATGATTGGTGCCATGCAGGATATTACCCTAAAAAAAGAAGAGGAAGAAAAGCTGCGTTTGTTAGAATCTGTTATTTCAAATGCTACAGATGCAATCATAATTGCCGATGCAGACGAATTTGTAAATGGGGGCAATGAGATAATCTATGTAAACGAAGCGTTTATAAAGATGACGGGTTATGCAAGAAGTGAGGTATTGGGTGCTGGACCAAAAGACTTTCTTGGATCTGAATTAGATGAAGAAGAATTACAAAAGCTTGACGAGTCTTTAAAAAGTTGGCAGAGCTGCAACTTAGTCTTGTCTAATATAAAGAAAGATGGGAAAAAATATTGGGCAAATGTTTCTGTTACGCCAGTTTCTGATGCTAAGGGCGGCTTTACACATTGGATATTTATACAGAGAGATGTGAGTGATAGAAGAAGTTATTTGCAATCGATTGAGGAACAAAACAAGCGACTAAAGGAAATTGCTTGGATGCAATCTCATATCGTTCGTGCTCCTTTAGCACGTATTATGGGATTGGCGAGTCTGCTTACTGAACAAAACATTGTCAGCGAAATAGAGAATGTTTCTATAATAGATAATATTTCTTCTTCGGCTGTTGAACTTGATAAAATCATAAGACAAATTGTTGAAAAGACAGAAAATGTCCATAACCAAACTACAGAATGAGCCTAAACGTATTGATAGTAGACGATGATAAAATGATAATACTGTTGCACAAGGTAATAGTAGTAAAAAATAGTCTGTGCGAAAGACCATTAACATTTAGTAATGGGAGAGAAGTTTTTGACTTTTTGAAAACTGAATTTAAAATGGATCAGCATTATTTGATTTTACTAGATATCAATATGCCAGTAATGAATGGTTGGGAATTTTTGGAAGCTATTCAATCAATGCCTTTTGCTAATAATGTTTCGATTATAATGGTTACTTCATCTGTTGATACTGGCGATAAGGTACAAGCTCAACAGTATCCCCAAATTATAACGTTTCTTGAAAAACCGTTGAAATCGGACAGTTGTAACTACATAAAGTCTCTTCCTGCCCTTAATTCTTTCTTTTCTTAGTGCTTTTTTTAAATAAAATGCCTTTTCTGCCAATAAATTTGGACTATATTATTCTTAATCCCCTACTTTTGCCGTCCTTTCGCAAATAGTGGTGATGGTGACTACTATAAAGTTGAAAATTATTATTGGGTTATTAAAATTTTTAAAAGATGAAACAAACATTTCAACCACATAAAAAGCGTCGTAAAACGGTTCATGGTTTCCGTAAGCGTATGCAATCAGCTAATGGGCGTAAAGTATTGGCTAGCCGTAGAGCAAAAGGCCGTAAGTACCTTACTGTTTCCAGCGAAAAGGGTTTAAAATAATTACAGATAAATTATTCTCAAATCATTATAAAGACTGTTTCCTTATTGGAAGCGGTCTTTTTTTTTAATGAAATCTACAAGCACAATTGGAAGATACTCCATCATACAATCTCTCGAGGAAAGAAATGCTAAAAAGCAGAAAGCTAATAGAACAGCTATTTGCTAAAGGTGGCACATTCTTGATATTTCCTATTAAGGTAGTTTTTTTGTTAGTAGAGGATCCAATGGATTCGCCATTAAAAATTGGTGTAAGTGCAAGCAGCAAGAAGTTTAAAAGAGCCGTTGACAGAAATAGAATTAAGAGACTTATTAAAGAAAACTACCGGGTAAACAAACATCCTTTACACGATTTTTTAAATGGCAATGGTAAGCAACTAGTTGTTTTTTTTATGTATATTGATAAAGCCCTGCCCGAAAATGCCTTGCTTCAAAGGAAGATGCCACTTATTATTGATAAACTAATTAATACCCTGAGTGAAAGCATTAATCAAAATAGTTAATTTCCCTTTTATTGTGTTGATACGTTTTTATCAATATGTAATATCTCCTATTCTTGGTCCAAAATGCCGTTATACCCCAACCTGTTCTCATTATGCTTTGGAAGCTTTACAAAAACATGGACCTCTAAAAGGTTTGTGGTTGGCTGTAAAGCGAATAAGTAGTTGCCATCCTTGGGGTGGTCATGGTCACGACCCTGTACCCTGACGTGGGAAAGTAATCTAAGTCTATCTCAATACCATTTGTCTATCTGCATCAAGCCTTACCAAGATAAATAATAAGATGGTGAAGCTTAATAATGAGGAACCTCCATAGCTTATGAAAGGCAATGTGATACCAATAATGGGAAACAACCCAATGGTCATACAAACATTTACCACGATATGGAAAAACATAATACAGGCTACACAATAGGCATAAACACGGCTAAAAATACTTCGCTGCTTCTCGGCAGTATTTATTATTCTAATTAATAAAAACAGACAAAGCCCTAGAAAAATGACAGAACCCGTTAGTCCAAATGCCTCGCCAATACTCGTAAAAATAAAGTCGGTATGTTGTTCAGGTACATATTTACCCCTTGTTTGTGTGCCCTTCAAAAAACCCCTGCCTATCAATCCGCCCGAGCCAATGGCTATTTTACTTTGGCGTACATTGTAATCATCGGGCTTCTTTGCTGCCTTTTCCTTATCTGCAGTGCGGCGCATAGCACTCTTGTTTTGGCTACAATCATAATCTTTTCCCACCATGCTAAAAATGCGGGTACTCTGGTAACACTGAAAAACATTGTTGAAAATATAAGGTACGGCAAACCGCTGAATACCCACACAAATAGTCCACACGATAATTATCGTGGTCAATAAATTCTTATTTCTTTTTCGCGCTCTTTTTGTAAAATAAATTACCCCTCCAGCAATAACGGTTAGCGCAATAGCTAATGTATTGGGTTCTAGAACAAGCGTTGCAACTACCAATGCGCCAAACGAAAAGCCAATAATCAATAATCCTGGAGGAAGCCCTTCGCGGTACATCACAATAAAAAAGGAAAAATAAACTAGCGCAAGACCTGTTTCATTTTGTAAAACAGATAAAAATGCAGGAGCTAGCGCAATGCAGCCACCAATAATTTGTGATCGCAACTTAGAGAAATCGGTTTCCTGCCTAGCCAAAAACTTTGCTAATGCCAATGAAGTAAATATTTTACAAATCTCTGCAGGTTGCAAATTGAAGCCACCACCAAGGGGAATCCAACTTTTAGAGCCATTAATGCTTTTTCCTATCACAAATGTGGCAAGCATAAGTGTAATGCCAAATGCATACATTAGGTTGGCAAAAGCCGTAAATAATTTACTATCAGCTAAAAGAATAAATAGCGTCATCACCACACAAATACTACTAAACATAAGCTGTTTACTATAATTTGTTTTGCCTGCAATGAATGATTGTAAAATGTTAATGCCCGGTTTATATTCTACCATGAAAATACATAGTATACCAATTGCCACGAGGGTAGCATAAACCCAAACTATAACCCAATCTATGCCCGGTGAAATCTGATTATTATTTTTATTTGTAGCCATTGGATTATGCCTTTGCGATTTTTTTGTTCAAATTGTGTTTTTTCTCATCTACAAGGATTTCGGCATTATGAAATGTAAATGCCTTTTTACCACTATCCTTAATTGGTTTATTCTTTAGTTGCTTTGGTACTACTTCATTAAGGGTGTCCATCTTTATTTCCTCTTCAATCGTATCCTCGTCCTCCTTCATTCTTTGTTGTTGCAGTAGTAATATTTTTGCTTGTTTAATGGAATCCATCCTCGCCATTGCCAAACGCATTATTGGTGGAATAAGATTTTTATTAGCTAAAACTTCTACTCTTTTCTGTCTTTCTGCTCCTGCCACTGAGTCTCTAAGGTATTTTTCAATCATTAGGCTAGCAATTGGCGCCGAAGATTCTGCACCAAAACCTGCATTCTCGCAAATAATAGCAATAGCAATTTTGGGATTATCCCTTGGCGCAAATGCACCAAAAAAGGCATGGTCTTTTTGCTTCACCATTACCCCATTTACTTTGGCAGAATTTTGTACTGTACCCGTTTTGCCACAAACTACAATGCCAGGCACTTGAGCCGCAGCACCTGTTCCAAACTCCATTACCGCTTGCATTCCATCTTGCACTTGCGTAAATACACTATCGGGCACATCTCTCGTTACGTGTTTCACTTTAAATGAATCCAACAATCCATTCGGGTCGCCTCCTTCAATAGAATCTACTAGGTGGGGTGTATAATAATAACCCTTATTGGCAATGGTAGCCATCACATTTGCCAACTGCACAATGGTTGTTTGAACCTCACCCTGACCAATTGAATTTGAAATAATATTACAAGAGTTCCATTTGCGACCAAATATTTTCCGGTAATATGAGGAGATAGGCAGATTACCATTTTTTTCTGATGGAACATCAACACCAAGTCTTCTACCCAATCCAAAAGAAGAAGCATACTGGTTAAAGTTTTTCAATCCACTATCCGCATCCGGGAATCTTGGTTGATCAAGTATTCTCTTGTAAACGGTAGCAAAGAATGTATTACAGCTGTGTGCAATTCCCTCTTTAAAATTAAAATAACCTGGGTCCAAGCATTTTGGTTTGCCATTGCCACAACCATAATAAGCGCCCGAACAACCAATACGGGTATTGGCATTTATTACGCCTTCAGTAAGACCAATGATACCAACAATAGTTTTAAAGGTTGATCCGGGAGAATATTTTGTACTTACAGTTCTATTAATTAATGGAAGTCTAGGGTCAAGGGCAAGCTCGCCATAGTGTCTTCTTCTTTGTCCACCCGTTAAGTAATTGGGGTCATAAGTGGGCGCACTTACCATGCAAAGTATGCCTCCTGTTTTAGGATTAATGGCTACAATACTTCCCACTTTATTATTCATCAGCTTCTCGCCAAGCTTTTGCAATTCCACATCGAGGCTTAGGTGTAAGTTTTTGCCGGCTACTGCTACTGTATCATAAGCCCCATTTTCAAAAGGCCCTTGAATACGGCTTTTATTATCGCGGATAAAACGTTTTACGCCTCGTCTGCCCATCAATATCTTTTCATAACTTCGCTCCAAGCCTGTTATCCCAGCATAGTCGCCATTTTCGTAGCCTTCATCTTTATGTTTTCTCAGAAAAGAAGAATCCACTTCCGCAATATAACCTAGCACATTAGCGGCGGCACTATATGGATAGCTTCTTGCCGAACGCTCGCTAAGTACAAATCCCGGAAACTTAAACATGTTTTCGTTTAGCCTAGCATACATATCTGGCGATAGTAAAGGTTCAAATACACTAGGGCGAACCGTTCCATTTCTAAAAGAAATTTCCTTTATGCGTTTTTTGTACTCAGCCGTATCAATGCCCATCAACTCGCAAAGGCTAAGTGTGTCTACACCCTTACATTCCACAGGGGTAACTACTAAGTCGTACATGATGGTATTTTCGAGAATGCTTTTGCCATTTCTGTCATAGATTATTCCGCGATCAGGATAGATTATTTTTCTGAAGATAGCATTGTTTTCGGCAGCGAGTTTGTATTTGGACGAGAAAACCTGAAGGTTAACCAATTGTCCAATGATGATAAGAAATACAAATCCAAATGCTATTTGTATGATACCGCTACGACTTTGATTGAATACAGACATAATTTGTCAGGTGAAAGAGTACTATTATAAAACGCTGTAAAGTTGCGATTACAAACGGATTTTAAACTAAAAAAGTCATTTTAATTTACCCACAATTTAGATAAGGATCATTTAGTGAGGGTTTAGGTTGATTAAATAGTCAAACGATAGCCGTTGAAATTAAGAGTAACCTTTGCTACGTTTAAAACCATTTGATAGTATTTAAACGTTATGGCAAGTTTAAATTATTTGAGTATAGGGTTGTTATTACTCATTTAATCTACTTTCTAGTAGCCATTTACTAGTAAATTTCATTCACTTCGCACTAAATAAACAACAAGCTTCTTCAAATAAACCCCAGATTACATCAAAAAAACCTCTCTCACGTGACAGGGTAGCATACACACGTTAGCGGGAAGCATTTTTGTGTGACAGGGTAGCATACAATTTGACAAATAAAACCCTGCCAACTTCAAAAAGGCAATACCTCACTTCACAAAAACTTCATCTATTACGCCATTATTTCCGTCTAATTCAAAATTTTAATCAATAAAACACCAATTGTGAAGACGCGACAAGAATTTAAATTCATATATAGATAGCCGATCAATAGTCCGTCTTCTATTTGCTCAAATGAAAGTATAATCCTTACTTCATAAGTCACTCCATCTCACAAAAAAAGCAGCTACTAAAATTAATTAATAGCTGCTTTGTACGATGAAAGAAAGAACTCTTATTCTGCTGTAAGATGCACCTTAGTCATATCATAATAGTGATTTTGTAACTCATGTACATAATGAACATGTGGGTTATGGCGCCTGTCTTCGCGATACCACATTTCAAAATGTGAGAAGTCATCATGCACAGTGGGGGTTACTAAGCGGAATGCACCCTTCATATACTTTACAGATCCATCATCTACCATCGTAGGCTTGAAATTCAATTTCAGAAGTGCCTGAATGGTGAGAGGGATGGGGAAAAGGTGCTCAGGTTCAAACCAGAAGTCCTGAACATCGGTTAATACTTGTACTAAATGTTGATCCTTTTGAAGGCCAATTACTTCGCCATCCCAGCGTTTTCCTTCGTATTCGGCTTGTACATAATCGCCGATTTTAATGTCTTGAAACTTAATCATAATGGTAGCAATTTAATTAAAGTTCAAGGTAAGGATATTTTATTTACAAAACGATAAATAGCATTAAAATTTGTTTAATAATTCTACTCATTTAACGATTTGAATCTCGTGTGAGCCATTTACCATGGGCGCATAAAAGTTTTTCGCTCTATAAATTATGTTGCAAATGTAGAGACGCATATCAATGCGTCTTAAAAGCGAAAATCTTTTAGGCACCCTTTACCATCCACCCATCCTTATTATTCCAAATTCTCTTGAGTTTTTCACAGACTAAAAAAAGGCCCCTGTAAAAACAAGGGCCGTAACATGAGAAAACTTTGATGCGTTGTGTAACTATCTTCATTTAAAGTTTGGCAAAGCTCACTATTAGGTGTTAAGTTTTTATTAATACAACATCAACTTTACGTTACTATTTGGGCGGTGCAATAAGGAATTTTATTCACATGACCATATTATCTTATTGTTAACTTATTTTTTGTTTCGATTCAAAATCGAACTATACCTCTATTTTTGCCCGACAAAATAATCACAATGGGATTAAATACAATTGGCAGTTTCTTTATGCCGAAGAATAAGATTTTCTACGAATTGTTTGAACAAGTAGCAGATACTGTAGTAGAAATGGCAGGCGTATTGAAGAAAATAGTTGCTGAACCTGACCGTGACAAACGAGCCCCACTCATTAAGTATGTAGAAGACCTAGAACACAAAAACGACGACCATACACACAGGTTATTTACTGAATTGGGTAGAAACTTTATCACCCCTTTCGATCGTGAAGACATACATTATCTCGCCACCTCTTTAGATGATATCTGCGATTTTATCTATAGTTCCGTTAAGAAAATTAATTTCTACAATATCAATCCTAGTGATCCAGGTATTCAAAGAATGGCAGAATTGATAGACCTTGGTTGTGCAGAAATAAAAACGGCTGTTTATGGACTAAGAGACATGAACAACCTTCGTAGAATGACCGAGGCTTTAGTTAAAGTAAATAGCATAGAAAATCAAGCAGATGATGTGTACGATCAATCAATTGAAAAGTTGTTCGAATTAGAACCTGATGCAAAAGAAGTTATTAAGAAAAGGGAAATATACCAAGCACTAGAAATCGCTACTGATAAATGTGAGGATGCTGCCAATGTTATTGAAAGTATTATTATTAAATACTCTTAATTGATTTAATCCTATTGTCAATGTTTAATTAAACAGCATTGAATTGATTGAATTTAATTAAAAACAATCTCCCCTTATGTGCACGTTACTTATTGTTATAATAGTACTCTCTTTTATTTTTGATTTTATAAATGGTTTTCACGATTCGGCTAACTCTATTGCTACCATCGTTTCTACCAAAGTTCTTACCCCATTTCAAGCAGTTGTTTGGGCTGCTTTCTTCAACTTTGCAGCCTTCTTTATTTCAAAATATGTTTACCACGAGTTCGGTATTGGTAACACAGTAGCAAAATGGGTTACACCCGAGTTTGTAAACCTACAAGTTATATTGGCAGGTATCATCGCCGCCATCATCTGGAATTTGATTACGTGGTGGTTTGGTATCCCCTCTAGTTCTTCTCACACTTTGATGGGGGGATTTGTGGGTGCAGCCTTGGCACATGCCGGTGGATTTTCAAATGCAGGTCACGATGTAATCAATTATGCTAAGGTGGTTCCAACTTTCATGTTCATTTTCTTTGCGCCACTCATTGGGATGATCATTGCTTTCTTTATCACAGTCATGATTGTTCATATCTGCAAAAGGAGCAATCCTTACAAAGCAGAAAAGTGGTTTAAGAAGCTGCAATTGCTATCTAGTGCTGCCTTTAGCCTTGGTCATGGCGGTAATGATGCACAAAAAGTAATGGGTATCATTGGTGCTGCAATTATATTTTATCAAGGTACATTGGGGCATAAACTAACCTTCAATCAGTTTGCTGAAGAGTATCCATGGGTACCATTTTGTAGTTTCTTGGCAATAGCCTTAGGCACATTAAGTGGTGGTTGGAAGATTGTAAAAACAATGGGAACCAAGATTACCAAAGTAACGCCACTAGAAGGTGTTGCTGCCGAAACTGCCGGTGCTATCACCTTGTTTCTTACTGAACATTTTAAAATACCTGTTTCCACTACGCACACCATCACTGGGTCTATCATTGGTGTGGGTGCTACCAAGCGTTTGAGTGCTGTACGTTGGGGTGTAACCATTAACCTTTTATGGGCTTGGGTTATAACTATTCCAATCTCAGCCTTAATGGCAGGAATTATCTACTATACATTGAACCTGTTTATAAAATAGATAACAACAAATTACCAAAGGTTTTTCACGAGGCACACCAGGTTTAGGCGATCCTAGTGTGCCTTTTTACTTATTGATACTTTCCTTCTTGGCGTATAATCGTTGATTGTCTTTCTTGCTAACCAATATGTCATTTGTTTATAAAATCTTTCGTATAAATCCTACAAATCTTGGTTCTTTGCAGCCATGTATAAGCTATTAAGGTCTATTCTGTTCCGATTTAATACCGAGGCCGTCCATCATTTCAGTATGGGATGTCTTTCTGCCGTTTGTAAGATTAGTTTCTTACGAAAGATTCTCTCTTCTCAATTCACTTTTCAACATCCATCATTAGAGAAAAAAGTATTTGGATTGAAGTTTAATAACATTGTTGGATTAGGGGCTGGCTTCGATAAAAATGCCCTCTATCTTACCGAATTGCAGGCACTAGGCTTTGGCTTTGTAGAAATAGGTACCGTAACGCCTCGTCCACAGTCTGGTAATGACCAGCCGCGTCTCTTTAGATTGCCAAAAGACAAGGCATTGATAAACCGAATGGGCTTTAATAACGATGGAGTAGAGGTGATAGCAAAGCGACTAGGACAGTGGAGGAAGGAGAGTTTACCGTTAACCGATAACCGTCAACCGACATCGGTCAACGGTCAACGGTCAACTGTAAACCAAATTATCATTGGTGGAAACATTGGTAAAAATAAAGTCACAGCTAATGAAGATGCGTGGAAGGATTATGAAATCTGTTTTAATGCCTTATTTGATGTGGTAGATTATTTTGTGGTTAATGTGAGTAGCCCCAATACACCAGGTCTTCGAGAACTACAAGAAAAGGATTCTTTGCATAAGATATTGTCCAATCTTCAAACCATCAATCAACTAAAGAAATATCCTAAACCTCTTCTTTTAAAAATTGCGCCCGACCTTACCAACGAGCAGTTGGATGATATAGTAAGCCTTGCACTAGAAGTAAAATTGGACGGATTAGTGGCAACCAACACTACCATTAGCAGAGAAGGTTTAAGTACCCCATCGGCAGAAGTTGCCGCTATTGGTATGGGCGGATTGAGTGGTAAACCCGTTCAAAAGCGCAGTACGGAAGTGGTGACTTATCTGGCTAAACAATTAAATGGTCGCATCCCCATTATAGCTAGTGGAGGTATTTTTACCGGTGCCGATGCTAATGAGAAGCTTTCTGCTGGTGCCACCTTAGTACAGGTATGGACAGGCTTTGTGTATGAAGGACCTGCCATTGCCAAGCGCATCTGTAAAGAACTGAGTCAATAGTCGAAAGTTTAAAGTCGAAAGTCATAAGTCAAAAGTTGAGATTAAAGAAAAGAGGCAGTAAAGAAGTTTTATCTTCATTACTGCCTCTCGCTCTTTTAAAGCATAACCAACAAAGGCTCACTAATCTAATCTCTACCGCATGTGATAATGCACCAATTCCAGCCGTATTAAAAACCTGCTACAGATCCTTTCATTGCCGATGGAGAAGTAAGATCAGAAAAAATTAGCGATTGATTTTGTATTCAATATTATTTATTAATAACATGGTGAAATAAGACTTTGTACGGATAAAACAATTTTATTTTGAGTTGAAAAAATTATATCAAAAATAACCGTAGCGAATAGTTCTAATAAAGTAGAGAACTATCAATACAAAATAGATAAATTGGCACAAACAAATGGTAATGAAAGGCAAAACATACACTTTTTTTGGCAAAGACGACACTTTCAGCCTCAAAGACTACACTTTGGGGCGCAAAGACTACACTTTGCCGCCCAAAGACTACCTTTTTGAACGCAAAGACTACACTTTGAAGAGCAAAGACATGTCTTTGGAGGCGAAAGACTACACTTTGCGCTACAAAGACACGTCTTTCAGCTCCAACGTGTAGTCTTTGAGGCTGAAAGTGTCGTCTTTGCCAAAAAGAGTGTATGTTTTGAAGAGAAAAGTGCCTTTTTGGCACGAGAAAGGGTAGGGAGATAGTATGAAAGAGAATTTGTAGGATTTAAGGATAGGTATGATTAACTAAGCTTACCTATCTTTCTAATCCTTATATCGCTTAAATCTTGATTCAGACAATCTTTTATCAAACAATTATTATTATTTCTCAAAACAATCAATTTTTATTCATGAATCTTCTAAAACTTAAGCGTCTCGTAGCAATCCTTTGCATCCTTCTATCAACTACAAAACCAAATGCCCAATGGAGTGAAGTTGGTGGCAACAAGTCCACTTTTTATTGAGTCTACGGTATTGCCAATGATGCAGGGAATAACATCTACCGGTAGGTTCTTTCATAAATTTTTCTGGTTGGAACTATGTCTCTAAATGGGGCGTTAGTGCATGGAAGGAGGTTTCTGATAATAAAATTAGTTTTAACGCCACGATCTTTAGAAAAACTACCGTTGCAGGCGGGAATCAATTCATTGGAGTGGCTTTTTACTTCACTAGGAAGTAATTAGGTGTTCAAACTACCGATGGCAATGTGAGTGGAGTAGGATTTGTGAAGGAATAATATCCTCTAAAAATTAATAATCATCAATTAAACCTACTCCACTACCAAACTTATAGTTGCATTTCCTTCGGCTTTTAAATAATAAATTCCTTTGGGTAATTGATTTACGCCCATATTGAAGGTATTGTTGCCTTCTTTCAATGTTTTATTGAAGGATAATTGCCTTTTCCCTACTGAATTATACAACTCAAAACGGGTATTGCCTCCTTTTACTACATTGATAAAAACCTTCACCATATCCTTACCAGGATTTGGATACGCTGATAACTGATTACTGTTTACTGTAAACTGCATATATATTATCTTACTAAAAGTAAACTTTCCTGTTTTGTCTACCATCTTCAGGCGGTAGTAGTTGCTCCCGTTTGCGGGATGATTATCTATAAGATTATAGTTTTTGATTGAGGAACTGTTACCCGCAGCAGCCTGTTTGCCTACTTCGCCAAATTGCTGTCCATTGTTACTACGTTCCACCACAAAGTAGGCTGCATTGGTTTCGTTGGCAGTTTGCCAAGCAAGAGATACTGTATTTCTTTCTTTCTGTGCCAAAAAATTGGATAAGCCTACTGGTGTAACCACACTTAAAGGCTGCAATATCCTTACATAAAAGATGCCTCCTGCATAGTTCTTTGCATCAATTGCCTGAAACCTAACTGTTACCGTATCTTTGCCAGCAGTCATGGCAATCGGGAGGGTATATTCCACATTCTCAAACTGATTAAGTTTCCATTTGCCACTAATATTCTCCGTAACAAGCAGTGAATCGTCCACATAAATATTAAAAGTTCTTGCCCCAACCTCATTGCCCCAATAGCGAACCATCAGTGATAGGTCTGTCTTCTTAGCAGTCTTTAATCGGTAGCTGATATAGCCACCATTCGCATCGCGCCAGAACTCATTTTGATAATTTCCTGTATTAGAGTTTGAACTATGTATCTGATGATCCGATTCTGGTTGCTGCTCTCCCGGAGCCACTTGGTCTATTGTACGCGATTCTAAGTCTAATGCAGTCTTTTGCGCAGCGGCAACACTATCTAGCATGTGTTGGTATTGCGACTGACTAATGGTAAGCCAATACATCATATATCGGGCATCGTGAACCTTGTAAAAAGGTTGTAACAGCAAGGATGAATCTGCGCTATTGGCAAACACGCCCTTATATTTAAAATTGAGTGGCACATTGGCAACCGCAACAACGTTGGCTGCAACCGCATTACTGCTTTCGGTAACAATAATTGGGGCCTTATCCAAAGGTAAAAGTGTACCACTAGCTATGTGTGCCAACCGACTATCGTCGGCTATCAGTCCTGCCAAATCTTCTGTGCCGGTTTTGGCACTAAGCAATATGGGTCCGTGCATTAATGCAACATAATTGGGCACATTTGGCAATGGCTCAATGCTGTTGTGCATGGGAAGTAAAATGCGCACAGAGTCGTTATTATTCCACACACGGTTGATGGAGACATAGCTTTCGGCTTGCGCAATAACCTTTAGTGTATCAGTGTTTACCACAATCTTTAAGGCACTATCTTGTACCCACTTTGGCGAACGAACTTTTAAGGTAAAAGCAGTAGGCGTTGTGGTATAGATGCGCAAGGTAGTTTTCTCTTCTTCGGGGAAGGCTGTTTCTTGTCGAATGGTAATCCCCTTACTTTTCCAATTCAATTGTGAAGCAATAAATAGATTCAAGTACAAAGTATCGGCAGTATGTGTGTATATAAACTCCCCATATTTACAATGGTTCTCCATGCCTGTACCCACACAACACCACATGGCTTCGTTGGGTGCCGAGTAAACACGGTAGTGGCGCGGACGGGTGGAAGTAAAGTAAACAAAGCCGCCATGATCGGGATGCTGGGTAGATAGTATATGGTTGAACAACGCTTTCTCGTAGAAATCGGCATAAGCGGCATCGGGATGTATCCTAAACAAATCCTCGGTAAGCTTTAGCATGTTGTTGGTATTGCACGACTCAGGCCCTTGCACATCATTAACATAATCGGAGTAAGCAGATGCTTGCGGAAAGTATTCCTTACGGCTGTTTCCGCCCAATGCAAGTGTTCGTTTGTCCGTAATTGTTTGCCAAAAGAAAGATCCCGCTTTGGCATAGCTGGCATCATTAGATACCTCTGCAATACGCTGAAAGCCTACCGCCTTGGGCACTTGCGTATTGGCGTGTTTGTTATCCAGATTATCTACCCCGGCAGACATGCTATTGAATATTACTTTGTGCGAGAAACGTTTTGCCGCCGTGAGGTATTTAGCATTGTTGGTTATGGCATAAGCATCGGCAAATATTTCGTTCATACCGCCATGTTCTATGCCTAGCATGGTTTCTATTTGTGCGTCGGTAAGGTTTGACGTTATATTAATGCCCCAATCGCAAAAAGCAAGAAATACGGTCTTAGCTGTGTCGTTGCCACCATAAAGCCATGCATCGCGCAGTCCAGCATAGGTTTTATGAAGGTTATACCAAGGAACCCATGCCGCATGAAATGAGGTAAAGGTGCCTACTTTAAATGTACTCCAAACACTTTTACTATTAGGTACGCCACCTGCATAACCAACTCCCCACGAGGCATTGTTGATGGCATTGGCATCTTGACAAGCCTTTAACTCGGACACCATATAGTTCATCCTGTTTCTGCAGGCCGTGTCTCCTGTGGCTGCATAATTCATGGCCAAAGCAGTTAAATAGTGCCCACCAATGTGTCCATCAAGTCCTATCCAACCGTTATAGCTTGTTGCTTTTGCTGCCAAGCCCGCTTCTTTTCTGTATGGAGACAACAATCTGTCAACATCATATTTTAGAAGTGTTTGTGTATTTAAATCTCTTGCATGTTTAAAAGGACCATCAAGCAAGGTTACGTCCGACAAAGGAAAGTTGTTGGTGTACAGATTTGCTTGCTGTGCGGAAGCGTCAAACTTGCGAACCGTATAATTAATGGTATACGTTTTTTGGGTAGAACCATCCAACGCAGTTATGGTGATGGTAGAACTGCCACTGCCCGATGAAACATCAACGGGGGTATTGCCCGTAATGGTAACACCATCAACCGTGGGGAACGCAATGGGGGTAACGGTTGTAGCGCCGGGCTGTAGGGTAGCATTGTAGGTAGTGGTTGCAGCATCGAAAGCGGCATCAAGCGATCCAGTACTCAATGTAATATTATCGAGAGTAGCTACGCTTGATACTTCTGCCAATGTAAAATTGTCGAACTTGAAAAATCCTACATCACCCGAAGGGGAATAAGAAAAGTCGTATCCATTGGCAGTTGCCTTACCACTAGTGCGCACCCCGATTGTGAGTGTTCCATTGGTTACATGACTTACTACCGATACTTTATAGAAAGGACCTGCTTCGCTAGCCGATTCTGTATTGCCACCAAAAGAATACTGTTCTGTATTTCCCAATATAGTTAGGTTCTTGACGCTATAGGCAGGGTTGGTTGATGTGCCATATAGCTTTGAAGTGGTGGCAGCGCCATTGTTTACAAACAAACGCTCATTGCCAGAGCGGTTATTGCTTACGGTTAAGAGGGCTTTTAGCTGATAATAACCATTGGGAAGCCCAGTAATGGTTTGCGAACACTCCACATCGGCAATGGTAGTGTTCCAATAGCCCGCAATGTATTGTCCGTTTTTAGTATTGTCTCCATCGGTGTTTACGGTGGTCCAACCGCCCGTTCTGCCCGTCCAGTTCCAACCTGTATAGTCTCCCGTTTCAAAACTTGGGTTTACAATCTTGCTGGTATAGTTTGTTTGTGCGTTGAGGGAAAAGAAAAAGAATAGGCAGATGCACGTTAGGGTGAAGTTATTTTTCATATTGCTAAAAGCTTACGTTATTGCTTGATAAATGTGTTACTACATCGTTGTAGAAAGCTAGCAAACGTAGATATTAAGTAGCTACAACTGTCATAGTCTATGCTGAAAGATGAAATAGTTAGCTACTGTTCTCATTAATCAATAAAAAGTATAAATCAATGTAAGTAACGATGTTGCCAAACTATTCCTTTGGTGATTAATAAGTGCTTTATGAACGGACAGGTTGTTTTATTTTATGACTAATCATGGTAGAATAATGATTGAATAAAATAATTTGCTACCACTGGATTAATAGCTTTGGGACGAATTATTCAATTTGGGGGCAGTTGATTAATCAACACGGGGCAAATTAGATTATTTACTGGCAGTAGATTAATCAACAAGGAGCAAAGCAACTGATTTGCTGGCAGTGGATCAATCAACACGGGGCAAAGCAACTAATTTGCTGGCAGTATATCAATCAATAGGGAGCAAAACAACTGATTTGCTGGCAGTACATTAATCAATAAGGAGCAAAGTACTTAATTCGTCCTAAAGCTATTGATCCATTGGCAGCAAATTATTTCTTCCATTTGTAACTGGCTCTAAATTCTCAATCAAATTGTCCTATTTAACCCTCCTATCTTTTATATTAATCAACAAAAACAGACATCCCCCAAAAGCCTGTTAAAACACTTGAGTCTGTTAATCCATTTAATCAAAATATTCTTAAAAGATGCTCAATAATAGATGTCATTGACCCCTGATTTTTGACCAATGTTTGATACTTATTAATTCAAAACTAATAATTGCTTTATCCCTACAATAGCAAATAATTAGGGGGATTAGTAACGCTTTAGCCCTCCAGAACTATCGGTTTCGTATCCCTTAAATTAGGGGAATACCCTTGCCTCCTTACTGTTAGGCAAACGTAAAAACAGCTGATATTATCATTATTTAGTCGTACCCCCTAATCTTAGGGATATGTGTACCAGTGTGTCTACTTCATTTTTACAGCGTACGAAAGGGGATATTTTATTGTTTTCTAACGACACAAAAACACACATTATGATAAAGAAGTTACTATCTCTCGCTGCATCAATTACCATGTTAATTATTGGTGCATCTGCACAAAGTCCCACAGCACCTGCTATAGGCTTCAATGCTTTTTTGCAAAACAATGCAACGCTCACTACTAATGAGTCTGAAGGCCCAATAGCTATTGGCGGCGACCTTACTGTTGCGGGTAATTATCAAGTAAACATTCACAACAATGGTACTTTTACGGTAAGTAGCGTGCCAATTGGTTTATTTGTAGGTGGTAAGGTTAACCTATCTTCTGGTTCTTTGCAGGTTAATAGTGGCAGATATGTAAAAATTGGCAACTGTAGTGGTTCTAACATCAAAACATGGTACCGCGACAACAATAATGCCTCTTCAAACATCTACATTACTGGCAGCTCGGCATCTTATGCTTCTACGCCAAATATCAATATCAATTCAAATGCCTTTGCTTGGGGTACAGAAGTGTCTGCATCAAACAATCCTATTTGCGATGCAAATACAAGTACAGAAATTAACTTCTCTACTGCATTTACTACCTTTAAAGCCACTGCTACTAGCTTGGCTGCATGTTCTGGCACTGCCAATATATTATCTAATCCTAACCAAGACAAGCACAGTTCTCAATGTGGCGATGTACTTACTTCTGGACAGATAAAAATTACTTTGGCAAGTGGTACAAATGTGTTGAACATAACTGGTAGCGATTTGAACAGTGTAACCAACGGAATCACTTTTACCAATAGCCCCGATGCAAGCCATGTATTGGTGATTAATGTAAATGCTTCGGGCAGTTTTACATGGAATGTTTGGAACCAAGCAGGTATTAGCGGTAATAACGCACCATATATCATCTACAATTTCTACAATGCATCATCAATAAATATTGCGGGCAACAGCACCATCGAAGGAACTGTTTTTGCACCTAATGCCGACATCACCAAAACAGTTAATCAATCAAACATAGAAGGACAAGTTATTGGTAAGTCATTCTCTCAAAATGGTGGCGAACTACACTATTATCCTTTTACGCCTAGTGTAACTGGTTGTGCAGTAGCATGTACTGCCACTTCTTCTACTACCAATGCAAGTATTTGTGACGGAGGTTCTTATACATTCAACGGAACTTCATACAGTACTGCTGGTACATACACAGCACATCTTACCAATGCAGCAGGTTGCGATAGTGCGGCTAGTTTAGTATTAACGGTTAAAGCAAAAACTACCTCTAGCACGCCAGTAAGTGTTTGCAGTTTTCCTTACGTATGGAATGGCACTAGCTACAATGCAGCAGGTTCTTATACTATTCACCTTACCAATGCGGCAGGTTGCGATAGTGCAGCTACTTTGGTACTAACAAAGAAATCATCTTCAACATCTACTACCAATGCAAGTATTTGTGATGGAAGTTCTTACACATTCAACGGAACTTCTTACAGTGCTGCTGGTACATACACAGCACATCTTACCAATGCAGCAGGTTGCGATAGCGCGGCTAGTTTGGTATTAACGGTTAAAGCAAAAACTACTTCTAGCACAGCAGTAAGTGTTTGTAGCCTTCCTTATGTTTGGAATGGCACAAGCTACAATGCAGCAGGTTCTTATACTATTCACCTTACCAATGCGGCAGGTTGCGATAGTGCAGCTACCTTGGTACTAACAAAGAAATCATCTTCTACTTCAACTACCAATGCAAGTATCTGTGATGGAGGTTCTTATACATTCAATGGAACTTCTTACAGTGCTGCTGGTACATACACAGCACATCTTACCAATGCAGCAGGTTGCGATAGTGCGGCTAGTTTGGTATTAACGGTTAATCCTCTTCCTACAGTTGCACCAATAGTTGGTACTGATACTATTTGTGCTACAACAACAACATCGCTTTCTGAAGCTACTTTAGGTGGTATATGGGCTTCATCAAATAATAGTGTAGCTACAGTAGATGCTTCTGGAACAGTTACTGCCATAGCAGATGGTAAAGCAAACATTACTTACACTGTTACCAATAGTGGATGTTCTGCTGTTGCAACCCTACCCTTTGTAGTAAGTTGCGATACAGGTTCTGTTACTTCTGGTGGTACAGGAGGCCTAGAAAGTAAACCTCTTGGTGCTGCAATAGGAACAAGAAACTTTAACCTATATAAGAGTGGACAAAATGGTGCGGTGCAATACACTGCTTCCGAGCAGATAGTGGCTCCTAAAAAAGGAAGCATTGCTACTTTCGGTATTACTGCTAAGACACTCTATTCTGTGATGCCTTACCAAGTAAATAGTGCTTATACTGCTTATGATAAATCGGCAGCAGTAGCAGATCTTACTAGCATTACTAATGCAATAGATGTAAGAACTATAGATTTTACATTGAATAATTCTCCTAAAGCAGTTGCCTTTGCTACTAAAACTGTAGGCGGTATCTATTCTCATACTAAACCAATCTGTGATAGATTGAAGGGTGCACAATTGTTGAACATAGAGAATGTACAAATAGCAAGTCATTCATTCATCCGCTACACTATCCTTCAAGCTGATGGAAGCAAAGAATACGCTGTAAGCTTCTCTGCAGGACAAAAAGCTGGTAGAAGTACTTATTCTCTACAGAGCAATTGGTTAATGCCAGATTACGTTAGCGAAGACACCATGATAAATTATCAATTGTGGGCTTCTACACCAACAGATGTAACTACAATGGTAAAAGAAATATTGAACAGACTTCAAGCTACCATGCCTGTATCTGAATTAAGCAATGGCAACGACCTTCCAAGTGCGTATGTTTCTGCGGCTAACAGAAAAGGTGCAAACCTTAACCTTACCATCAACAACAGAACAGCAAACACAAGTGGTTATTTCACTTTAACCCAACATGCTACCGAAAACACTACAATAGATAACAAAGTAATTGTTCCATTCACTATCGGTGCAAATGGAAGGTCTACAGTGTCTATCCCAGTAGGCGATACTTACGATGCCAACATCAGTATGGTGTTCAATAATACCACTACAGACATGTTATACATTGCTGATGGTATCTGGGGAACAAGTGGCGACAACAATACTTCGGTTGCTCAGTTTAATGTGGCAAACAACAGTAGCCGTGTAGCTAGTGCAGATGAATATGCTTTACTAAGAGATGTAAAAGTGCAAGTGACCACACCAAGCTATGTGTCTGTTTATAAATACCTAAGAGGTGGTGCAAGTGCTGTAAACCTAAGTGGATATAAGTCTTTCAAGTTTACTGCCAATACAAATACCGAAGGATTAAACATGAAGATTACCATCACAAAAGAAGGGGTAAACAACTGGAAGAGTCAATATACTTACTACATTACAGGCTTACAAGACGGACAAACTTACCAAATAGGTACAAGCGAGTTTAAGTCTACCGATAATGGTTTGCCAGCAACGATGGATTTGTCAGATGTTACTTCTGTGGTGTACAACATCGAGAACCCAACAGGACAAACCATCAGCTTCAATGCAGGTATCAGCAACGCAGCATTTAGTAAAGTAGATATCGCTTACGAAAGAAGTTTACAAGCTAAAGCAGTAGGCATCAGCCCTAACCCAAGTAATGGTAACTTTAAGGTAAGCTTTGCAAGCCCTGCAGCTGCACAATTACAATTAACTATTATTGATAACCTAGGAAGAGTAGTAAGTACCAAACAAGTAAATGCTACTCAAGGGAATAACACAGTATCTGTAAGCCTAAACGAGACAATGAAGAAAGGATTGTACTTCGTTTCTCTACAAGGAGCAGGAACACGTTATGATACACAAAAAGTAATGTTTCAAGGTAAATAGTAACTAATTACCGACACCCCAAGAATACAGCCGTCACAGTTTATCTGTGGCGGCTTTTTTATTGGGTACACTGAGTAGTATGACCTCAATGCCTGAAATTAACACTTCTCAGGTTTGTTTTATAGGACAAAAGAGTTCACTTAAAGTACCAAAAAGATACATTTCGTTGCAAGTCTATATTAACTGTGCCTCCAAAAGGGGTAACTGCGCATCCAAGAGATGTAACTGCACATCCAAGAGGTGTAACTACGCCCCCAAGAGGTGTAACTGCACATCCAAGAAGTGTAACTACGCCCCCAAAAGGTATAACTGCACATCTAAGAGGTATAAATACTCTTCCAAGAGGTGTAACTGCGCATCTAAGAGGTGTAACTGCACCCCCAAGAGGTATAACTTCACTCCCAAGAGGTATAACTTCACTTCTAAGAGGTATAACCACGCTTCCAAGAGGTGTAAATGCGTTACAGTGTGGTATTATTTAGCATCTGTTTGATATTATTTGGTCACTTAAAGCCGTTTTATGCTCGGTTTTCGCAAATCATCAATTCCACACAAGGGTTTCAAACTCTTATAGGGATGGCACTTAAAAGGTTGACAAATTGATACCTAAATATCTTAGAGTCAAAATAAATTGAGCAACTTTGCCTTCAACTTTTAACAATCCATTTCCCTAAAGTACATACTTGTTAAACAATTGCCCTTCTATTTCATTTAGTTTAAAATCTTTCATGCCATAACCCTTTAGCTTCTGTATGTACTCATCTACTAACTCTTTTTTCGTAGTCTTTTTACCTTTTGCAGGCGGTACTATCTCGGTTTCATTAAAGTTTGCGAGCTCTACTTTTGTGGCAAACCAAGTTGTATTATACCTTGGTATCCCCAAGCCAAGTATCATTCCTGGCAAACCTTGTACAGCCTCAGGGCCTGCGGGCATTACAAATTGTTCGCAATAAAAGGCAACAACATATACAGTGTCATATATTACTCCAATCGCCTTTCGGCATTCATAACCCGCTATTGTTCTGGTTTCCTTTGTAATCCGCCATTTTACATTTGATAAACTATCTTTTATCAGATAGTCTTGCCCAATAATTGATTTTCTTGTTACCGTCTGTTTGGTATTGTAATCAACAAAAATGCTATTACTAGGACTAGTCATACTAAAACCCATTGGCGTACCCTGAGAATTATCATGATCGAATTTGTACAACGACTGACCATTGGCATACGTAAAACTAAAGTACGAAACATTGTATTTAGGTATTTTCGCCTTAAACTCTTCCATGTTTCCTCCGCCTCCTTCTAGCGAACGATAAATATTTACCTTTTTCTCAAACTCTATTTTCACTTTCGTAATATAATCCTGTGCGGTTACCGTTTTAATCATTGAAATAATGATAAATAGCGGCAACCAAATCTTTTTGTTTTTCATCTTCTTATTTGTGTGTATGTGAAAAATTCCATGTTGCGGTTAGTAGAAAATATCTCGGGATATAATTACTAGTTGTTTCTGAAAGAGAGTTTCCGCTAGAATATCTCGAGTAGCCAGTTGCTTGATTCAGAATATCAATGACGGATGCCTTTGTTTCTAAAGTGCCTGCTTTATTCCATTTTTTAGTTATGGAGGCATTCCATTTAAAGATATTATTACTTGTATTAAATGAGCGGTTTGCTGGTTGAAACCTCAAATCTGCATCTGTAGTTAGGTCTATCTTCCAAGGTAAATACACTGTTCCTGTAATAGTATGATTATGCGACAAATTGGTTACTGATCCCGTGCTACTTGAGCTAGATACTGAATTCATATAGTTGAGGGTAGACCTTATTTCTATAGAATATTTATCTGTTTTATTGAAACTAAGGCTTGGTCCAAAACCGAGATTCCTACTTTTATTAATGATGTTTACTTTATTAACGATGCTTACCGAATTGGACAAATAAGCATTACCATTGATGCCCCATTTTAATCCTTTTTTGCCAATTGATTTGTCAAAACTAAAATACCCAGATATATTAGAGTTGCCATTTTTATTTGTGTAATGAACAACTGTTTTATTAAAGGCGGCATAATCTGTTGTAGTAATAATTTCATTCTGTGTTAACGAATAGTTTAACCCGAAAAAAAAGCTTTTTCCAGATAAGAAATTATAGTCGAAGAAATTAGCAGAAAGCGTATGGGTGAATGAGGGAACCAAATCTGGATTGCCTAAGTATTCGGTTAAAGAATTGCTTTTGTCTTTCAATGGTTGCAACTCATTTATAGAAGGTTGCCTTGTTCTACCATTGTAATTTAAGCTAAAATTCCTACTCATTTTAAAAGGTATTGTAAGCCTTGCTTGCGGAAAAAAGTTGACAAAGGTTCTACTATTGGTTGCCGTAGCTACAGACTCTTGCTTAAGATCTGTGAAAGAAAGTTTTCCTCCTGCGGAAAAATTAAATTTCTTTTGAGCGTATTGAAGCATCAGCCCGGGCATGTGCGAGCTGGTAATGTAATGGTACTTACTACTTAAACTATCTACCAATAAATTATAAATTTTATTAGTATCCTTACTAAAAACTGTCCTATCTTTTTCTAAATCAGTAAGTTTAAAAGCATAAGAAATTTCTGCACTCCACGCTTTAGATAATGGCTCGGTATAAGCCAACTTTCCAGCATAAGCATTGGTTGTAGAAAGGTTCTTCTGCAATTGGTTGGGGTTTTCGTTGGTGGCAATGTGAGTGGTAGCATCAAATAGTTGGTTAACTGCGTTTGTGGTTAAACTATTTGTGTTGTTATCATTGCTTTCTTGCAGGTTTAGCGAAAGAGTCCTTCTTTCTTTCCTAAATTTTTGTCTCCAAAGCACACCCACGTTTAAGTGCTTGCCATTACCAACGGTACTGTTTTCTCTATTACTTGTATTCAGAAAGTTTCCGTCTTTTCCATTTTTAGTTTCAGAATACTCTTCTTCCGTGCTGTTTTTATCTCTTTGACTACCTTGTATCGTTACTTTAATAGAAGCAAAAGAGTCTATTGCTGCATCGAATGTGCCACCTATTTTATGGTCTATTTGCCAAGAGTTGGTATTGCTGCTACTACTACTTACCCTAACAGAACTATCTGGAAGAATTTGGGTGTAATTACTTTTCTGCCATCCAACCGTAGATAAGTTTTTGTATCGATAGTTTCCGTTTACCTTTTGTTTAGCACTATTCCATTTGTCCGAAAATTGGGCGCCAGCATAGGTACTTGTAGGCAGGCCAGAACTGTAAAACGTACTCGATTCGTAGCTGTCGTTACCAAAAAGCAAGGTTCCTCCATCGTCATCTATTCTTTCTAAATCGTTGCCTACATATTGCGATCTGTCTTGGTAGCTAAGCCCAATTTGTCCGGTATTGGATGCTATGCCAAATACACTCACTTTTAGGTTATGGCTAAACTTATTAAACATGCCCTCTTGGTTATAAAAGTTCTTAGCATTAGTTCCGCTAGATAGTTTTCCAAAATATCCCTGTTTACTGTTTTCCTTTAGTTTTATATTGATTGTTTTAGAATGTTTTCCATCATCTATACCCGTAAATGTGGCTTGGTCGCTCTTTTTATTAAACACTTGCACCTTATCTACACTTTTTGCTTGCAAATATTTTGTTGCCAACAAAGGGTCATCGCCAAAAAACTCATCTCCATCTACCAATACGGTGGTTACGTCTTCCCCTTGGGCTTTTATTTTGCCATCTCTGCTAACTTCAATGCCTGGCAACCGTTTTAATAAGTCTTCTAGCGTTGCCCCCTGTTTGGTAGCAAAACTATCAGCCTTATATTCAAGCGTATCTCCCTTCATTCTGATTGCAGCTGCCGAAAGTACAATTACCTCTTGCAGTAAGGCAACCCGAGACGTCATATTAATGTTGCCAATGTTTTTTGCACTAGTATCTTGTAAACGGATTGGCTGAATAAAGTCAGCCGCTTGAGGGGCAGTAATCATTAAAGTGTAATTGCCGGCATGCAATCCTTCCATCAAAAAGCTTCCATCCACGTGGGTACGGGTAAAGGTGACAAGAGAAGAATCGTTGTTATTAATTAAAGCCACTACTGCATATTCTAGCTTTTTCCTGATGCTTGTATCGGTAATAACGCCCTTAATACTTGCTTTCTGGGAGTATCCCCGAACAGACAAGCAAGCAAATAGCACCACAATTAGTAGGTTGTACAGATAGGAAATGTTCTTTTTCAAGGCAATATTTTTATAATTGAAGGTTTATTAATAGTTCACTAACAGCATTTAACCATTTCTTCTTCTTTTTACAGCTTTTAAATTAGCTTAGGTCAATCGGTCATTGCGAATAGTTTATCTGGCGCACCAGAAAAAAATGGGAATGATGTGCTTTTTAATCTCAACAAACGGCAAGATTGTCACCCTGAGCCTGTCGAAGGGCAAACAATTTACCTATGTCCTTTAGCAGGTTTGTACAATTTCCTACCCTTCGACAGACTCAGGGTGACACGTCGATTTTCTTTGTGTCTATTATAAACTAAACCCACGTCATTGCGAGGTACGAAACAACCCTTTTCAATAAGTTTAAGCTTAATAGACCTAAAAAAGGTTGCTTCATGCCTTGAGAATAATAAAACGGGCAACGAAGATAATAGAATGAGCATTCGATAGATAAGGGCGGTATAAAATAGTTAATAAAACAAAACATTGCTTGACTTTAATTTCTATTATCAACCTAATTTTCACCAAGAATCTACTATATAATTTTCTTCAAAAAATAGGTTGGTCTATGCTACAAAGTTGCATTCTCTATGTGTCCTTTTTCTTAAACCATTTGCAAATAAAACCTATGTGATCTATGATACTATGAACCCTATGTGTTTAAGCCTTTATTTCTCCATAAATTATATAACTAGGAAACATTACCCTCAAATCTACTATATAATTTTCTTCAAAAAATAGGTTGGTCAATGCTACGAAGTGGCATTCCCTATGTGCCCTTTTTCTTAAACCATTTGTAAATAAAACCTATGTGATCTATGATACTATGAACCCTATGTGTTTAAGCCTTTACTTCTCCATAAGCTACATTAACCCTCTAATTTTTAACTATTTGTTAAATCCCTTTATTTCTCCATGAGTTATCTAATCTATCACATAATTAAACTTCGAATGTTAGAGCATTACTAATGTTATGTTCTTAACAGTACCGCAACTTTTAAAAAACAAAATTTAGATGTGTTTCCTTTTTGTGAAGTATATATTTGCACCTCTTTAATTTTGACGAATGACTATCAGCTACAATTGGTTACAAGAATATTTACCTGAAATAATAGAACCCGAAAAGCTTTCTAAGATACTTACCAGCATTGGATTAGAAGTAGAAAGTATGGAGCCTTACCAAAGTGTAAAAGGTGGGCTAGAAGGATTGGTAATAGGAGAGGTGCTTACCTGCACCCAACACCCTAATGCAGATAAATTGAAGATAACAACGGTTAATGTAGGTGCTGCCGAACCACTAAAGGTTGTTTGCGGTGCGGCCAATGTGGCTGCGGGGCAAAAAGTGGTGGTGGCTACCGTGGGTACTACTATCTATCCAGCTTCTGGCAATCCGTTAACTATGCGCGTTGCGAAGATTAGGGGTGAAGAAAGCTTTGGAATGATTTGCGCCGAAGACGAAATAGGTTTAGGAACTAGTCATGAAGGCATCTTAGTATTGCCAGCCGATGTGAAGGTGGGTACGCCTGCTGCTGAATACTTTAAGCCATACAACGACATCATCTACGAAATAGGCCTCACGCCAAATCGTATGGATGCCATGAGTCACCTCGGCGTGGCAAAGGATGTTTGCGCTTATTTAACGCATCATTTTTCTGGAGAAGCCAAGGTGAAGAGTCCCTTCAATAATTCTTTTAAAGTGGAAAATAAGAACCTGCTAATACCTGTTTCTGTAGAAGATACTGATGCTTGTCCACGCTATGCAGGGGTTAGTATTAGTGGTATTGAGGTAAAGGAATCGCCAGAATGGTTGAAGAATAAACTGAAAGCCATTGGTCAGCGAAGCATTAATAATGTGGTGGATATTACCAACTTCATCCTGAATGAAACCGGGCAACCACTACATGCTTTTGATGCTGACAAAATAGAAGGTAAAAGCATTGTGGTAAAGAAAGCAGCGGCAGATACCTTATTTACAACACTTGATGAGAAAGAAAGAAAGCTTTTTGCAGAAGATTTATTGATATGCGATGCCAATAAACAACCAATGTGTATTGCCGGTGTATTCGGTGGTTTGCACAGTGGCGTGTCATCCTCAACTACCAATATCTTTTTAGAGAGTGCAGTCTTTGCCTCATCAGGCATCAGAAAAACTTCTTTGAAGCATGGATTAAGAACCGATGCTGCCACAAGATTTGAGAAAGGAGTTGATATCTCTAATGCCATTAACGTACTAAAGCGTGCAGCCTTATTGATAAAAGAAGTGGCAGGTGGCTCAATTAGTAGTGACATTATTGATGTTTATCCTACACCGAAAGAAAAGACGCTTGTATCCTTAAAGTATCAATACCTTAAGAAACTAAGTGGCAAGAACTATCATCCAGATACTGTTAAAAAGATATTGGTAGCCCTAGGCTTCGAGATAAATAGAGAAGGGATTGATGAAATATCTGTTACCGTTCCGTTCAGTAAACCGGATATCAGTCTTCCAGCCGATTTGGTAGAGGAGATTATCCGCATAGATGGATTGGATAATATTGGAATCCCGACTACTATCACCATCTCTCCGTCTATTAATTCTTTAGGCTTTAAAGAGTCTTTAAAAGAAAAGATTGCAAGTTACTTGGCAGGTCAAGGCTTTAATGAAATTGTAACCAACTCTATTACCAACAGTAAATACTTTAATGAAGAAACTCTTGCTGGAACGGTAAAGATGATGAATAACCTAAGTGCCGATTTGGATGTACTACGTCCTTCAATGTTGGAAACAGGTTTGGAATGTATTGCCTACAACAATAACCGTAGGAACAATAACCTACAATTATTCGAATACGGCAAGACCTATCATACCAAAGGTGTAGGTTCTTATCGCGAAGATGAACATCTAGCAATCTATATCACAGGAGATAACCATGAAGATACTTGGCAAGAAAAGGCTAAGTCTTTCGATTTCTACAGAGCTAAGGGTATTGCAGAAGCCATCATAAACCTTTGCGGATTGGATAAACTAAAGTTTTCTAAAGCCGAAGGAAGCGATTCTATTTCTGTATCTGTTGCAAAGCAAAACATTGCTAGCATTACGGTTGTTAATACAGCAACCTTGAAGGCATTCAGTTTAAAACAGGCTGTATATTTTGTTGATGTCAACTATACTGCCTTATTACAACTGGTAGAAAAGAACAAGATTGTTTACAAGGAAGTTTCTAAGTTCCCAGCTGTACAGAGAGACTTAGCATTGGTGGTGGATAAAAACACAACCTATAATGCCCTCGAAACGGTGTTGAAGAAGGCAAATCTGACTAAATTGCAATCTATGCGTTTGTTTGATGTTTTTGAAAGTGATAAACTAGGTGTTGGCAAAAAGTCGATGGCTGTTAACTTTACTTTCTTAGATGAAGAAAAAACGCTTACTGACAAAGAAACGGATGCCATGATGGGCAAGATAATAAGCTCTTTTGAAAGCGAGTTGAATGCAGAAATAAGAAAATAGATTGTAATTGATAATTTGCAACTGTCAATTATCAATTAATAATTATCAATTAAGGAAATGACTACATTAGGTAACCAATTGGTACAGTTTCAGCAAAAGCTGATGCGTGTAATAAAGCAACACGATGTATTGCATCGCGAGAATGCTCGCTTGAAAAAGGAATTGGCCAAGAAAGATTTGCTTTTAACGAATAAAGAAACATTGCTCAAAGACCTTGAAGAAAAGCTAGCAGCCCTTCGGTTGAGTAAAGGTTCTTTCTCGGATGAAGAAAAGAAACAATTAGGCAAGAAAATAAATTCTTATGTAAAAGATATTGATAAATGCTTGGTTCTTTTAAATTCAATGCCTAAGAAGTAATAACCGCGAATCGTTAGTTACGAGAATCAGAAGTAAAACCTACAAACCCTCGATTCCCGTTACTCCCGACTCCCGACAAATAAAAAAGAATGGAAGAAAATAAAGAATTATTACCCGTAAACATTGCCATTGCCGATAGGACTTATCGCCTAAAGGTTGCCGCAGAAGATGAAGGCGTATTGCGTGGTACCATTAAAATAATCAACGACAAGATTGTAGAATATAAGCGAGAATTTGCCGGCAAAGACATGCAAGACTATATAAGTATGGTATTGATTTGGTTGGCCACAGAAGAAACCAAGACTGCAAGCCATATTGTAGATATACAAAATGCCACAGATAAAATAGCATCTTTAGAGCGTCATCTTGATAAAATCCTGATTCCTGAAGAATCGGAAACAACAAACTGATTCAATATATATTGCAATCCTTAAAAACGGAGGCTTTCTTAGCCCCTTTAGGGAATGGGGGGGTATCATTAAAATCAATTTATCATCGATAAAAATATAGTTTATGCCAGGCTTTGAATTATTTGGAGAAGAAGAAAGGAAACACATTAATGATGTAATGGAAACTGGCATCATCATGCGTTATGGTTTTGATGGGCCAAGAAAAGGAATATTTAAATCAGTAGAGTTAGAAAAGAAAATAACAGAAACTTTTGGTTGTAGTTATGCCCAGTTGGCAAGTAGTGGCACCGCTGCTCTTACTACAGCAATGGCAGCATTGAATATTGGTTATGGAGACGAAATTATCATGCCTGCATTCACTTTTGTGGCAAGTTTCGAGGCAGTACTAAGCGTAGGAGCTATACCGGTTTTGGTAGATATTGATGAAACCCTTACCCTTAACCCTGTAGCAGTTAGGGCGGCAATTACCCCAAAGACTAAATGCGTAATGCCTGTTCACATGTGTGGTAGCATGGCAGATTTAGATGCTTTAAAAGCAATTTGTAAGGAACATAACCTGATTTTGATAGAAGATGCTTGCCAAGCAATTGGTGGCACCTATAAAGGAAAGGCTTTAGGCACTATTGGTGATGCCGGTACCTTTAGCTTCGATTTTGTGAAGACAATTACTTGCGGAGAAGGTGGTGTAGTGATGACCAATAATAAGGATGTTTATATTAAATGTGATGGATACACCGATCATGGTCACGATCATTTGGGCGTAGACAGAGGGGCAGATTTACACCCATTCATTGGGTACAATTATCGTATTAGTGAACTTCATGCGGCTTTAGGATTGGCTCAGATTGGTAAATTAGACAAGATTCTATCTATCCAAAAGAATAATAACCTTATCCTTAAAAGCTATCTAGAACAGATACCTGAAGTTACTTTTAGGTCTGTGCCAGATGCCGAAGGCGATAGCTATAGTTTTATTAGTTGGTTTTTACCTACAGAAGCTTTAATGCAAGCAGCAATAGAGGAACTAAAAGAGCAAGGGATATTGGCAGGTAACTTTTATTGGTTCAATAATAACTGGCATTATATCAAAAAGTGGCAGCACCTAAAAGAAGTCCATACGCTAAATAATATTAGCAATGAACAGAAAGCTGCTTTACTAAAACTACAAACGCAAGACTTTAGTGCAAGTGATGCCATCATGAGTCGTTGTATTTCTACAGCTATTAGTTTGGCTTGGACAGAGGACCAAATTCATGATAAAGGTGCAAAAATGGCCGCAGCAATAAAAAAAGCAATAAGTAAATAGTCGAAAGTTGAAAATAAAAAGTCGAAAGTCGTAAATTAAGAACTCAAGTTTCTAACTTACGACTTTCGACTTTTTGTACTCCCGACTTTTAACTCTTAACTTTTGACTTACGACTTTCGACTTTTCTCTTTCGACTCTCGACTAAATGAACTATTTCTCCCCGTTCAATATCACAGGCGTTTTACTTCCACCCATCACAATCACCTTACTATTTGGTGAAGTAACCAATCCTTTCATCACTTGTATTTGTTCGTATTGCAACTGTTTGTCAGTCAATCCAGAGCTCATAATACGTTGATAATCGGCAATACCTTGAGCTTCCACTCTCTTACGTTCTGCTTCTTGTTTTTCTTTCTGAAGCACAAACTCCATCTTTTGTGCATCTTGTTCAGCCTTAATCTTTTCTTCAATAGAAGTCTTCACCATCGCAGGTAGAGAAATGTTTCTCACTAATAATTGTTCCAACACCAATCCACGTTGTTTAAAGCTTTCTTCAATACTCTTGTAAATCTTGCCCTGAAATTCATCCCTTCTTTTGCTATACAAATCCACAGCGGTAAAATAAACGGCATTATCCCTAATCTTAGTTCTAGTTATTGGGCGCACAATCTTTTCTTTATAATCCAAACCTGTTTCTTGCACAATCTTCGGGGCTTCTGTAGATAGTACCCTATACAATACTGTAAGGTCAATCACTACTTCAAGTCCATCAGCCGTTAAAGCTCTAATCGCGTCGTCGCCAGCAACTTCTCCCTCGGTGTGTACGGCACTCATAGTGTAGTTCTGCGTTCTAATATCCATTTTACTTACCTCCATCAATGGGCTCACCACGTGTAGACCACTAGGAAGTACCTTGTCTTGTACCTTTCCAAACAAAGAAAGAACGCCTATTTCTCCAGCGCCTATTTGTTTAATGCAAGAAGTAAAAAATCCAAGAAACATAAATGCGATACCGGCAATGCGGATAGCACCTGCAAACTGGCTAAACGGTGTATTTGTTTTCTTTAATGAAAAGGCAGCAAAGAAAATGATGATGCCCAAAATGATAATAAACATAATTGATAGATTTAGTGGTCAAAGTTATAGTTAATTGTTATGGGGTAAAAAGATTCAGGGCAAACGCACTAAAATTAATTGGATAAAATATACCACATAGTCACATAGCCACATAGTGTTCAGTAAGGAAACGCTTCGCTTTAAGTAAAAAATTAGGGTTACTGTTTCCAAGTTATATAACTTGGAAACAGTAACCCTAATTTTTTACTTAAAGCGAAGCGTTTTATCTGCCTGAAATAATAAAAGCTATGTGCCTACTGTGGCTATGTGGTATAAAAAAAATTAAATGCGTTTGCCCTGTAAAAAGATTGTGATGAGAGGCTTAGTTTAATGTTAGACTCTCTATTTTAATGGATTAATCCGTTACCTGAGTAGGATTGAACCATAACTCATGTAACATCGAACCGTAACTCATGTAACATAGAACCTACAATTTGTAGGATCGAACCGTGACTCTCCTAACATCGAATCGTAAATATTGAAGGATTAAATCGCTATAAAAGTAATAGCCCATTATCCTCAAACAGAAACATTTTATCATTGAAAACACCTAATAAGCTCTATAGATTGTTATAACCCTTATTTTCACATCAATAATAATTATGGAACATAAATTCACTAATCAGTTAATCAATGAAACAAGCCCTTACCTGTTGCAACATGCACACAATCCGGTAAACTGGTATGCTTGGGGAGAAGAAGCTTTGCAGAAAGCAAAGCAGGAGGACAAGCCAATTTTGGTAAGTATTGGGTATTCGGCCTGCCATTGGTGTCATGTGATGGAGCGGGAAAGTTTTGAAGATGAAAGTACTGCCGAAGTAATGAACCAACACTATATCAATATAAAAATTGATCGGGAAGAACGCCCAGATTTAGACCATATATATATGGATGCGGTTCAGGCCATTGCTGGCAATGGTGGATGGCCGCTGAATGTGTTTTTAACGCCTGAGGCTAAACCATTTTATGGGGGCACTTATTTTCCGCCAATAAGGGCTTACAATAGGGCAAGCTGGAAAGAAGTATTGCAAAATGTGCATCATTTGTATACCGAAAAAAGGCATGAAGTAGAGGCGCAAGCCGAAAATTTGACGGTTCATTTGATTGATTCAAATTCTTTTGGTGCATCAAAAACCGTTGGAAATAAGGAGAAGGAACTTTTTACGCAAGAAAATTTGCAGTTGATTGCAGATAATTTATTAAAGCAAGCCGATACAAAAGATGGTGGATTTGGCAATGCACCGAAGTTTCCACAAACATTTTCTATTCAATATTTACTAAGACATTATCATTTTGCAAAGGACGAAAAGGCGTTGAAACATGCTTTATTAAGTTTAGAAAAAATGATTTATGGAGGAATTTATGACCAATTGGGTGGAGGATTTGCTCGATATAGCACAGATAGCGAGTGGCTTGTACCCCATTTTGAGAAGATGTTATATGATAATGCACTACTGATTGGAGTGATTGCCGAAGCATATCAGCTTACTGGAAATCCACTTTATGAGAGAACAATACGCCAAACTTTGGGGTTCATAGACAGAGAATTGACTGACAAAGAAGGCGGCTTCTACAGTGCACTCGATGCAGATAGCGAAGGGGTAGAAGGTAAATTTTATGTTTGGGATAAGAGAGAGATAGAAGATATTTTGGGGGATGATAGTAGTTTATACTGTGCCTATTATGATGTAAGCAATCATGGAAACTGGGAAGAAGGAAACATTTTGAATGTTAAAGTACCATTGGAAGAGTTTTGTAAAAGAAATAATCTTGATCAAAATGAGTTTGAAAAACTGATCAACAAGGCAAACAAGCAATTGATGGATGCAAGGGATAAAAGAATTAGACCTAGTTTAGATGATAAAATTTTGCTTGGTTGGAATGCCTTAATGGTTACTGCTTATAGTAAAGCGTATGCAGCAACAGGGGAGGAGTCTTATAAAACAACGGCCGAGAAGGTAATTAATTTTATTGAGAATAGATTTAGAGATAACAATGGTGGTTATTACCATACCTACAAAGCTGGAGTTGCAAAAGTGGATGCCTTCTTCGATGATTATGCCTACTTGATTCAGTCTTATATACACTTGCAAGAGATTACAAGTAACCAAAACTATCTAGAAAAGGCAAAAGAATTAACTGATTTTGTTATTGTAAATTTTAGAGAGGAGGATAACCCATTTTTTTATTACACACATAAACACCAGAAAAACGTTATAGTTAGAAAAAAGGAAGTATATGATGGTGCTGTGCCTTCCGGAAACGCTGTAATGGTATTCAATTTAGTTTACTTGTCTTTAATTTTCGACAATCCAGAATGGAAACAAAACTCTTTGAACATGATAGATTCACTTGGGCCAGTTATTCTGAAACATTCTAATTCTTTCTGCAATTGGAGTCTTAGTGTTCAATTAGTTACAAATGGGTTAAAAGAAATCGTTATAGTTGGCCAAGAATTATCAAAAGATTTAACTCAAATGTTAAAAAAGTATATTCCAAATAAAATTTTGCAATCAACAAACGTAACAATGGAAAAATATCCTTTACTTGCAGCCAAATTAGTCGATAGAAAAACTTGGTTTTATTTGTGCGAGCATTATTCTTGCTTAAGCCCAGTATCTTCAATTGATGAATTTGCAGAAAGGTTGTGAGTGAAGTCTAACCATTTCATATCTAATTAAGTTAGAATGTAAAGTCAAATTGCAAACTAGCTGCATTTATGGTCAATTTAAATTATTTTTCTTATTTGTTTGGTATTTCGAACTTAAATATATATTTGCCACACAGTAATTGTTTTTTATGATAAAAAATTCGTTATTTCTAATACTAGTAGCTGCTCTCTCTATAGGGTTGGTTAGTTGTAAAAACAAATCACAAGGTGGTATAATAAATGACGGACAGGTTCATGGCATTTCACCAAATGCTAAGCCAAGTATGTCGATGCCTTTGGGTATGGTGTATGTTCCACCAGGAACATTTCACATGGGACCAAGTGATGAGGATATCAATTTCACATTTACCTCAAGGAATAGAGAAGTATCTATACCAGGTTTTTGGATGGACGCTACCGAATTAACAAACAACAAATATCGTGAGTTTGTGAATTGGGTAAGAGATTCAACAGTAGCTGTTATGTTAGGAGCTCCCTATTACGATACTTCTGTCCATTGGAAACAATTGAGTAAAGTAAAGTACGAGGATCCTAAGATTAAAGATCAACTAGCTGGTTCGGGTTACTTCATTAAAGTTGATGCTCAAGGAACAAAGCCTTTCTTCAATCCTGAAAAATTGGTCTATTCTTATCCTATCATTAAAAAAGATGAGGTAACTAAAAGAGAAAATAAAGAGGACTTTAAAAAGAATCCTTTAAAATACTTTGAAACAAGAAAAGTTGGTGCATACCCTGATACAACAGTTTGGATAAGAGACTTTTCTTATTCTTACAATGAACCTATGATGCAGAGATATTTTGCTCACCCTTCTTTTGGCAATTATCCAGTTGTTGGGGTAAATTGGAAACAAGCTGTAGCATTTTGTAATTGGAGAACCAAGAAGTTGAATTTATTTCTTGAATCTAAGAAAATGGCAACCGAAAGTGATTTTAGATTACCAAGTGAAGCTGAATGGGAATATGCTGCAAGAGGTGGCAGATCAAATTCAATGTATCCGTGGGGTAACTATTACCTTAGAAATAAGAAAGGTTGCCTTTTGGCTAACTTCAAACCAGGTAGAGGTAACTACGCTGAAGATGGTGGACTTTACACTGTACGTGTTGACGCTTATTGGCCTAACGGTTATGGCCTTTATAACATGGCAGGAAATGTTTCTGAATGGACAAACTCTTATTTCAACGAAGGGGCATATAACTTTATACACGATCTAAGCCCAGATTTACGTTATGAAGCCAGCGAATCTGATCCTCCACGAATGAAAAGAAAAGTAGTAAGAGGGGGAAGTTGGAAAGATGTAGGTTATTATCTTCAAACAAGTACTAGAAACTATGAGTATCAAGATACATCTAAATCATATATCGGTTTCAGATGTGTGATCGACCTAGTACCTAGAAGATAATCAAAATAAATTAATTAAATTAGTATCTCTTTTAACAACAACAACAATAATCATTAATTCAAAAATTAAAAAAAATGGCAGCAGGACTTTCTCCTTTAGGGAACAGATTATTAAACATTTTCGTATGCGTGGGTGCAGCAATCGTTATTGTCGGAGCATTATTTAAAATTCAACACTATGCTTTAGCTGATATTACTTTACCTATAGGATTGGGTACAGAAGCTCTCATATTCTTAGTTTACGCAATTCTTCCTCCTCCTGATGCAGAACATGCTGCAGCTCCAATTGAGCAAGTCAAAGGAAATACTGCACTTAAAACTATGGAGAAAATGTTACAAGAAGCTGACATAACTCCAACTAACTTAGCTAAGTTAGGTGATAGTTTTAAGAAATTAGGTGGTACAGTCTCTAACATGGGTGAAATTGGTGATGTTGTTAAATCAACTGCCGATTTCAGCGCAAAAACAAAGGCTGCTGGTGATTCTCTATCTGCTATTACTGGTGTTGTAAATCAAGCAAGTGCTTCCTTCTCTTCATTGAGCGGAGCTGCTGAGTCTACTAAACAATTCCACACTCAAGTACAAACATTAACTAAAAATCTTGCCTCAATCAATACTATATATGAATTGGAATTGCAAGAAAGTAATAATCACTTGAAGTCAATTAATTCTTTCTATGGTAAATTGGAACAAGTAGCTGCTACTATGCAGGGTACTGCTGCTGATGCTGTAAAAGCAAAAGAACAAATTTCTGCTTTGGCTAATAATTTAAGCAAATTAAATCAAGTTTACGGCAATATGCTAACTGCAATGCAGGGTCGTGCTTAATTTCACATTGCATCGAATTGATTAATTTATATACTAAACACAATTAAATAATTATGTCATTACCCAAAGAGCCGCGGCAGAAAATGATAAATGTGATGTACTTGGTGTTGACCGCGTTGTTAGCACTGAATGTATCATCGGAAATATTGAATGCTTTTAAAACTGTAAATAAGAGTTTGGAGAATTCGAATGGTGCTATTGATGGAAAAAATAAAACCTTATTTGATTCATTCAAAGATTTGTTAACTAAAGCTGAGACCAAAGATTCAGCTGCAATTTGGGCTCCCAAAGCACACAAAGCTCAAGAGTTAGCAGATCAAGTTACTTCTTATCTTGAAGACTACAAACTAAAATTAAAAAAAGCAGGTAAGTTGATTATAGATAAGGATGGAAAAGAACAATTCTCATTAGACAATTTAGATGCCTCTACTAAACTTTTTGTTGAGGGAGAAGGTAAGAAAAATGGAGAAGAACTATTTAATAAGTTAAAAGATTTTAAAGAACAACTTTTAGCTATTGACCCTAAAATGGCTGCTGAATTAGAAGCTTCTTTGCCTTTAGATTTATCAATTCCTGAGACTAAAAGTGAACTTGGAAAAAAAGATTGGGCATTCTCTTATTTTCACATGACTCCAATTATTGCTTCTATAACTATTTTGAGTAAATTTCAAAATGACGTAAAGAACTGTGAAGCACAAGTTGTTGACTATTGCCACAAACAAATTGGTGCTGTAAAAATTGTGTATGACAAATTTCAAGCTATTGCAAGTCAAAGTTCAGAATATCTAATGCCTGGACAGGAATTGACTATCACTGGTGGTGTAGGTGCTTTTAGTAGTGCAGCTCAACCCTCTGTATCTGTAGATGGTGCTACAGTACCACTTACTCCTGATGGGACTGCTCTTTATAAGACTACCGTTGGTGGGCCTGGGTCATATTCTAAAAAAGTTCACATTAGTTTCAAAAAACCTAATGGGGAAGTTGGGTCATTGGAAAAAGAAATAAAATATACAGTTGGTTCCCCTACTGGTGCTAGTGTTAGCGCTGATGCTACTAAAATTTTCTACATTGGGTTACCAAATCCAATTAGTGTTTCTGGTGGTACAAAAGGTGATGAAGCTACTCAAGTTTCTATAGATAATGGGTCTCTCAGCAAAACCAACCCTGGTAAATATGATGTTACTGTTACTAGTGGTACGGAAGCTAATGTTACTGTTACTGTTGATGGAAAATCTACTCCTTTCCATTTCCGGGTTAAACCTATTCCAGATCCAGTTGCTAAAGTTGGTAATAGTAAGGGCGGTAAAATTTCAGCAAATATGTTTAAATCTCAACAAGGGTTAAGAGCTGATCTTGAAAACTTTATTTTTGAAGGTGTAAAGTATAATGTAGTAAGTTATACATTATATGCTACTGGTAAAGGGTTTACTGAAAACCCAGGAATTGCTCAAAACAATGGGGCTGCTTTTACTCCAGATTCTAGAAGAATTATTGATCGTTGCATCAATGGTACAACTGTTACTTTTGACGATATAAAAGCCGTTGGTCCTGATGGAAGAACAAGAAGCCTTCCTTTGATTGGCTTTAACTTAACAAATTAATATATGAAGAAGATTATTTTTTCAATTCTATTTATTGCTTTTTTGGTACAGACACTAGATTCTATTGCACAGAAAAAGCGACCTGCCCCAAAGAAATCTACTAGTCGTCCGAAGACTTCGAATTCTACCACAGGTACCGTTTCTGCTAACCCACAAGTATCTACGCAACCTGAAAAGAAACCTGCATCTTCTATACCATATGTTACAAGTTCTACTTCAAGTGGAAATGGTTCAGGTATAAATGATACTGCAAAAGTCTCATTACGTAATGATAATATTATAGAGAGAAACCTTGTTAAAGATAGGAACCCTCTACAATATAAAAATATACGTGAGGATGATGCAGTTTACAAACAAAGAATTTGGAGAGAAATTGATACAAGAGAGAAAATTAATTTGCCTTTTAGATATTCTCTAATTGAGGATAATGGTAGTCAACGTTTTATTTCGATACTTATTAATGCAATCAAAGGAGGTGTTACAGCTTTTGATCCTCTTGATGATAGATTCACAATAGCTTTAACTACTCAACAAGCTTTGGGTGCACTTTCTACTGGTAAACCTGATACTATTCCTGTAACCGATTTAGATGGAAATGTTATTAAGTATAATGTTATGACTAAAGAACCTAGTTTAGATTCTGTTTACAAATATTTAATTAAAGAAGAAGTAGTTTTCGATAAAGAATCTTCAAGACTTTATACTCGTATTTTAGGAATTGCTCCTGAAATGCCCTTAACACTATCTGATGGTACTTCACTTGGAACAATGCGCAAATTATTTTGGATTTATTATCCTGATTTAAGACAAACTCTAGCCAAATATGAAGTTTATAATCCAAAAAACTTTGGTGCTAGAATGAGTTGGGAAGATTTATTCGAAAGTCGTATGTTTAGTAGTTATATTACAAAAACTACATTAGACAATCCTTTTGATCAATCCCTTAAAGATAAATATGGAAAAAATTCTCTTTTTGTCCTTTTAGAAGGAGAGGGTGTTAAAGAAAAGATTTTCAATTATGAACAAAATCTTTGGTCTTATTAAGTTTGCGTTGTAATTAATAATATAAATTTTAAATTTGTTTTTATGCCAGAAGTTAAAATTGACTCTAAAAATCTAAGTCAATCTACAAATGTTCAACAAAAGAAAAGTTCAAATGTGATTGCTACAATCGCTCCTATCGCTTGTATTTTATTAGGATATATAATTTGGAGATTTGTGATTGGTAATGCCTCAAATTTTTCTAAACCTGATTTAAATGGCGGTTTTATGCCTAAGCATGAAGGTCCTATTGGAGATTTACCTAGAATGTATTTGGGTGGAATTATCGTTCCAATTTTGATTGGTTGTTTCTTAACTGTATTAACGTTTGTTATTGAAAGACTTTTGACTGTTACAAAGGCATCAGGAACTGGTAATATTTCTGAATTTATTCGTAAAGTTCAATTTCATCTTGCTAATAAGGATGTTGATAAGGCTATTGCTGAATGTGACAAACAAAAAGGTGCTGTTGGAAATGTTATGAAGGGTGGTTTGCATAAGTATAAAGAAATGATTACTAATTCTGATTTAACTACAGAGCAAAAGATTTTAAACATTCAAAAGGAAGTTGAAGAAGCTACAACTCTTGAATTACCTATGCTTGAAAAAAATCTTGTATTTCTATCAACAATTGCTTCCGTTGCAACTTTGTTAGGTCTTTTAGGTACTGTATTGGGTATGATTCGTTCTTTTGCTGCACTTGGTGACAGTGGAGGAGGAGAAGCTGCCCAGAAATTATCTCAAGGTATTTCTGAAGCTCTTTATAATACCGCTTTAGGTATTGGTACTTCTGCTATTTCTATTATTATGTACAATATTTTTACTACTAAAATTGATTCAATTACTTATGGTATCGATGAGTCTGGTTTTACTTTGACTCAAAGTTTTGCCTCAATGTACAAATAGTATTTAACTTAGAATTTTCCACATGTCTCGTCCAAAGTTACCTCGAAAGAGTACGTCAATTGATATGACTGCAATGTGTGATGTTGCTTTTCTTTTGCTTAGTTTCTTTATTTTAACAACTAAGTTTAAACCATCCGAAGCAATTACAGTTGTTACACCTAGTTCTGTTGCTTCTAAAGTAGCTCCTGATAAAGATATTGTTTTAATTACTATTGATAAGAGTGGAAAAGTTTTTTTATCACTTGATGATGAAGCTAAAAAACAATATCTTGTAAATACTCTTAATTCAACTAAGAATCTTAATTTGGACACTAAGGCATTTGTAAAGTCCACTTTCTTTGGAACTAGTTTTAGTCAGTTGCCATCTTTTTTAGTTATTCCAGAGGCAGATAGAAAAGGTAATTTATTACCTGGTATTCCTGTTAAAGATTCTATTAATAATGAATTAGTAGAATGGTTAAAATTGATTAACGACGCTTATCAAGGTCAAAAGATGAACCTATTACTAAAAGGTGATAATTTATCTAAATATCCTTCTTTTAAGTCTGTTCTTTATGCATTCAAAAAGAATGATTTCCTTAAATTTCAAATGGTTACTAATCCTGAAAGCGTTCCTTTAGGAACCGATTTATGGAAATTGCATCAGTCTAAGAGTGATGCAATAAAACCTGAATAATATTCGCTTACAACTAAATATACGGTTATGGCAGAAATGGATACCTCAGGTGGCGGTGGCCACAAAAAGGGTTCTGGAGTAAAAAAAAGTAAAAAATTATCTACTAGGATTGACCTTACCCCGATGGTTGATTTAGGTTTCCTGTTGATTACATTTTTTATTTTTACTACTACAATGAGTCAACCAACTGCTTTTAAGTTGAATCTTCCTAAAGAGTCTGATAAACCTCAGGATGATACTAAAATTAAGAATAGTGGAGCTCTGACAATTTTATTGGGTAAAGACGATAATGTTTTTTATTATGAAGGTATTTTAGATCCAGCTGGAAAGAACTTCAAGAGTTCTACTTTTAAAACAATAAGAGATGAAATTATTCAAAAGAAACATTCTACTGATGATAGAGATTTTTTTGTTGTGATAAAACCTAATGATGAATGTAATTATAAAAATGTAATTGATATACTTGACGAGATGGCTATTAATGTTGTTAAAAGATATGCATTAGTTGATATTTCCGAAGGTGAAAATCAATTAGTTTTAGCTACTGAAAAAGCAGGTGTAGGTAATTAATTTATTTAAAGAACAATGTAGCAATTATGGACGCTAATAAAATATTATCTGCTGATATATTAGATATACTTTTTGATGGTAAGAATAAAGAATATGGTGCTTATGATTTACGTAAGTCTTATAATAAAAGAATTACTATTGCTTTGGTAGGTACAGTGGTTATTTGTTTACTTGTTTTTTTCATAAACTTTTTAGCCAATAATTTTAAAAAAGAAAAAAAGAATGAAATTATCGTTCAAGATGTTTCATTAGCTGATTTGAAAAAGGAAGAAAAAAAGGCTGAACCTCCACCTCCGCCTCCACCTCCAAAACAGGAACCTCCGAAAGTAGAAATTACAAAATTTACACCTCCTAAAATTGTGAAAGATGAGGAAGTAAAAGAACCTCCTCCAGAAGTGGCCAAAATGGAGGATACTAAAATTGGTACAGCCAATCAGGAAGGTACTAAAGATGATGGGATTGTAGCTCCTCCAGTTGAAAGTAAAGGTACAGGTGTAGTAGAAGCTCCTAAACAAGATGAGGACTACGATAAGGTATTTACTTCAGTTCAGATAGAAGCTGAATTTCCTGGAGGTGCTAGTGCTTGGAAAAGATATTTAGAGCGTAATTTAAATCAAAATTTACCTTCCGAAAATGGGGCTCCTCCAGGTAGATATCCTGTAGTCTTAAATTTTCAAGTTGATAAGAATGGTAATATTAGTGATATACAAGCTGATCCATCCCCTTATGGAACAAGGGAAGAAGCTATACGAGTAATTAAAAAAGGGCCACCTTGGAAACCAGCTGTTCAGAATGGTCACAATGTGGCTTACAGAGCAAAACAGGTAATTACTTTCGTAGTTTCTGAAGAATAATTAATTTATTGTCATAGAATCAAAAGCTTCCCTTTAGTGGAAGCTTTTTTTATTTTATTTGTGTTTATGTTTTTTTCTCAAAATACTGATACTATAGTTGCATTATCTAGTCCTAAGGGTATTGGCGCAATTAGTTTGATTAGAATTTCAGGCACAAATTCTATTGCATTAGTTGATCGTTTATTTCCCTCTAAAAAGTTATTAAATAAAGATTCCCATACATTGTATGTGGGCTCTTTCATTTTTGAGGGTGAAATTATTGATGAAGTGGTTGTTTCTTTATACAAAACGCCTAAATCCTTTACAGGGGAAAATACTGTTGAAATTAGTTGTCATGGTTCTACTTATATTCAGTCTAGAATTATTGATGTATTAATTGAAAGTGGCTGTAGGTTAGCTAAACCTGGTGAATTTACGATGCGTGCCTTTTTAAATGGCAAATTGGATTTAACTCAGGCAGAGGCAGTAGCTGATTTAATAGAAAGTAATACACTTGCAAGTAAGAATAATGCCATTAGAAACATTAGGGGTGGTTTTAAATCTGATTTATCTTCTTTACGTCAACGATTGGTTCATATTTCTGCGATGATTGAATTGGAACTTGATTTTGCAACTGAAGATGTAGAGTTTATTGATCGAACTACCTTTATACATCTTGTCGATGAACTTATTCTGGCTAATAATGCTTTATTGAATTCTTTTAAACTTGGTAATGTTTTAAAGAATGGTATTCAAGTGGCCATTATAGGAAAGCCAAACACTGGTAAATCTACCTTACTAAATACTTTATTAAATGAAAATAGGGCAATTGTTTCTGATATTGCTGGAACAACCCGAGATACCATTGAAGAAGTTTTAAACATTAATGGTGTTTTATTCAGATTAATTGATACGGCTGGTATTAGAGACCATTCAATTGATTTAATAGAAAATTTAGGTATAGAGAAGAGTCTTGAGAAAATGAAAAACTCTGATTTAGTTCTTTATCTCTTTGATTCGTCTAATACTCCTATTGATGATCTTTTATTAATTATAGATGATTTTAACCAGCAAGCTATCAAATTTCTTTTAGTAGGAAATAAAGTTGACTGCATTTCTATTTCTGATCAAAATCTTTATAATGAAATTCCTAACCTAATTCTCATATCCGCTAAAAGCAAGATTAATCTTGATAATCTTAAGGATAGGCTTGTAGAGCTAACGGTTGAAGGCGATATAGATTCTGAATCTACTATTATTACTAATAGTAGGCATTATGAGGCATTGAAGAATCTATCTGTTTCTTTAACGGATGTTCAAATGGGTATTAAAAATAACTTACCTGGCGACTTATTGAGTTTAGATATTCGTCAGTGTTTGTATTATCTGGGTTTAATAACTGGTGAAATTACCAATGAAGAACAACTGGATCTCATATTCAGTAAATTCTGTATCGGAAAGTAATTTGTGCAAGCTAGACTAATTAACTACAAGTATCTAATCTGCAAAATCGCTTATAAATTATTTCATAAAGCGGCACTATCTTACTTATGTCAAAACTTTCAGCATGGTAATAAGCAGCTTCTTTCATTTTTTCTAGTGCATCTTCATTCTTCAATACATTTATAGCAAATTCACTCATTGCAGCCACATCTCCAACATTTGCCATAAAACCAGTTACTCCTTGAATATTTATTTCAGGTAAACCACCTGCATTGGTACTTATAACAATATTTCTGGCAGCCATTGCTTCTAAGGCAGCTAACCCAAAGCTTTCATATTCACTCGGCAATATAAAAATATCACTCACCACTAATATTTCTTCTATCTGTTCTTGCTTTCCTAAAAAGCGGATATCTTCCATTACTCCAAGTTCCCTTGCTAGTTCTTCGCTGGCAAATCTCTCTGGACCATCCCCTACCATTAATAATTTCGAGGGTACATGTTTTCGTACTTCACTAAATATTTTAATCACATCATTCACACGTTTCACCTTCCTGAAGTTGCTTGCATGTACCAATACTTTCTCTCCATTAGGGGCAATTACTTGTCTAAATGCGTCTATTGGTTTCTTATTAAATCGACTTACATCTACAAAGTTTGTAATTACTTCTATAGGCTTTACGATTGCAAAGTTTTTAAAAGTCTCTTCTCTTAAGTTCTCGGAAACAGCCGTAATGGCATCACTTTCATTGATTGAAAATGTTACAACAGGTTCATAAGTTTTGTCTTTTCCTACTAAAGTAATATCTGTGCCATGAAGTGTGGTGATAACAGGAATACTTCTTCCAGTCTTTTGCTTCACTATTTGCTTGGCCATATAAGCCGCAGAAGCATGTGGAATGGCATAATGAACGTGTAATAAATCTAAATCTTGATTGATAATAACATCCACCATGGTGCTAGCCAATGCAATTTCGTATGGAGGGTAATCGAATAATGGATACGTTGGAACCCTTACCTCATGGTAGTAAATATTTGTATTAAATACGTTAAGCCTTACTGGTTGTTGATAGGTAATAAAATGTACGGAATGGCCTTTATCTGCCAATGCTTTACCTAGTTCTGTAGCTAAAACTCCACTACCTCCAAATGTTGGATAACAAACAATTCCAATGCGCATGACGTTCAATTATTATATTTAAAATAAAAGGATTATAAGATAATATACAGATTTGAAGAACTAGTGTTTTACACAATCACTAGCTCATTAATATCTTCTGAAACTTTTTGGTAGACCGTAACTACCTGTTTTCTTAGGTTTATTGGTGTATTTTTTAGGAGCAACCTTGTTTTCAATCTTCGATATGTCCCATTTTAAAGAAAATATATTAGTATATAATGGATTAGATTGGTTTTCTAAACTAGTGAAAGCATAGTCTATAACAACTGCTCCAACCCTGAATCCTGCTCCAAGACTCGGCTGATAAATCCAAACCTTCTTTTGATTGGTTAAATCACCATCACTCAATGCTCTTTGAAAATTTGTAATACCTGCTCGCAAAAACAGGTTCTTATTATAATTTAATTCCATCCCAACACTTGGGTCAACGTTCAATAAATTAGAGCTAATTAAGGTATTAGCCCTTCCATCAAAAGTGAGTCTTAGGTTTGCTTCGGCTAATAAATCTAACTTATTATTCAGTTTAAAATTATAGCCACCAGCAACAACCAGATTAGGCGCAGTCATTTCGCTGCTCTTTGTTGGGATATCATTATTGGTTAAATATAAAACTTCTTTTTCCTGATCTGTAAAACTAAAACTCCAAGCAGTAAAAGTGGTAGTTACATCTTTTAATACCGCGCCCAATCTAAAATTCCCTTTAGATAATTGTGCTCCTGCATCGAAACCAAAGCCCCAAGCGTTTGCAAATGTGCCTACATTTCTATAAATTATTTTTGTTGTTCCCCCAAGGCTAAGTTGGTAACCATGAAAATTGTTTAGTTTTTGAGCATAACTCAATAATAAGGCATTATCGGCCGAGGAAAAGGTTGTTATGTTATTGTAATTTATGCTTCCATCAGGCTGTACCAAATAAAGAGTGTTTGGTATATCGTCTACACCGAAGCGTAAGAACGTAATGCCAAAAGTTTTTTTACCATCTTTTGAGGGTAAAGCAAGCGCCCCAAATTCGTATTGAGCAATGCCCGAAAAGTAAGAAGCGTGCATTAAACTAAGTTGTGGTTTGTCTTTTACAGCAGTAAGTCCAGCAGGATTCCAGTAGCCTGCAGTGGCATCATTTACACTTGCTATTTGTGCGCTCCCCATGCCTAAACCCCTTGCGCCTGCCCCAATATTTAGAAATTCATTGGCATATTTCACAAATTGTGCTGATACTTTGCCTGAAATTATCAGCGTAGTCAATATTGCAAAAAATAATCTAGTCAATTTCATGCTTATTTTATAATGTGACGAAAGTAACTTAAAGAGCGGAAATAAATATTCAATGCAAACTATCTACTTGTTAATTTTCTAATACGGGAACACAATGTTGAAGAAAATACTAAATCACTAATGTAAAATGTCTTCTAATATTAATCCTTATTTGGATTGTTATTCAGCCGAAATCCCTTTACCCAAAAATAAAATTTTTATGAAATAGTACTTATCAACAAGCCTATAAACGAAATGATTATGGCATAATACAAGTGTATGAGCCTATAAACGTGATGTTTATTGCATAATACAAGTGTACGAACCTATAAACGTGATGATTATGGCATAATACAAGTGTACAAGCCTATAAACGTGATGTTTATGTCATAATACACATGTACAAGCCTATAAACGTGATGATTACAGGCATGTACATGTTATTTCTATCTCATTAATTGCAAACTATAACTGATACTATTAACTCAATTCCTAAATTTTTCAAGTAGTGATAATTGCCGTAAATTGGATGTTAATTATTTCTTATTCAATGCATCTCTTATTTCAATCAATAATTTATCTGTGCTTGATGGTTCTGGTGGAGCAGCAGGAGCAGCTTCTGCCTCTTTTTTCTTCATAGAATTAATTCCTTTTATAAAAAGAAAAACTACGAATGCAATTACCACAAAGTCAATAACGGAAGTAATAAAAGTGCCATATTTAATAGCAACCTCCTCAACAGCTTTGGTAATTACTTTTCCTGCGGCATCTTTTACTTCTGGAACTGCATCTTTTAAGACTATTTTTTGTAAATTGAAATTTACCCCACCCGTTAGCATACTAATTATTGGCATCACAATCCCTTCTATAAAAGAAGAAGTAATCTTTCCGAAGGATGCACCCATTACAAATGCTACTGCTGTATCTATTAAATTACCGCGTAATGCAAATTCCTTAAACTCTTTAATCATTCCCATAACAGCTTTATTATTTTTTTGAGCAATAAATATATAGATATTTTATACCAACTATTAGAATAAAATATAATGAAATCAATTGGTGGGTAATTTTACGTTTAGCTACAGTCCAAATCAAACTATTCATTCAACTCATTTTAATAATGGAATAACTCATTTTCTTTCCTTCATTACACAGCCTTATCTTCGCCCCATGCAGGATTATTTATTAGGATTAAACGAACCCCAACGAGAAGCAGTTACACATAAAGATGGCCCACTAATGATTGTGGCAGGAGCGGGAAGCGGTAAAACCAAGGTGCTTACCACCAGAATAGCGCACTTGATGGCGCAAGGCGTTGATGCATTTAATATACTTGCCTTAACTTTTACCAATAAGGCGGCCGCCGAAATGAAGGAGCGGATTGAGAAAATACTAAATAATAGCGAAGCCCGCAATCTTTACATAGGAACATTTCATAGTGTGTTTGCCAGAATATTACGTGGCGAGGCACACAGAATTGGCTATCCAAATAACTTTACTATTTATGATACGGATGATAGCCGTAGTGTGATAAAGACAGTAATAAACGAATTGCATTTGGATGATAAAACCTACAAACCCAATATAGTAGGAAATAGGATTTCGTCGGCAAAGAATGCATTGATGGGTCCAAGAGAATATATGTTGGACACCTACATCCAGCAGGAAGATATTAGGGCAAACCGTCCGGCTTTGGGGCAAATTTATCTAGCCTATACCGCACGCTGTTTTAAGAATGGTGCCATGGATTTTGATGATTTGCTACTGAAAATGTATGAGATGCTGAATACACAGCCAGAAGCATTGATAAAATACCAGCGCAAGTTTAAATACATCATGATTGATGAGTATCAGGATACCAATGCGGTGCAGTATCAAATAACCAAACTATTGGGTGCTATGAACGAAAACGTCTGTGTGGTGGGTGATGATGCACAGAGTATTTATAGCTTTAGAGGGGCTACTATAGAGAATATTCTGCAGTTTCAAAAGGATTATGACGATGTAAAGGTGGTGAAACTAGAGCAGAACTACCGTAGCACACAAAGTATATTGAAGGTTGCCAATGAGATAATTGGGAATAATAAAGGGCAGATTCCTAAACAATTATGGACGGATAACAAGACTGGAGAGAAAATAAAAGTGGTGCGTACCATGACCGATAATGATGAAGGTAAGTTTGTGGCCGATGTTATTCAGGAACAAAAACTACGCAATCATTATTTTAATAGAGACTTTGCCATCCTTTACAGAACCAATGCCCAAAGCCGGGCTTATGAAGAAAGCCTACGCCGGATGGGAATTACTTACCGCATTTATGGGGGTGTAAGCTTTTATCAACGTAAGGAAGTGAAAGATATGCTTGCTTATTTGCGGGTTATTGTAAACCAACGTGATGAGGAAGCCCTAAAACGTATTATCAATTATCCGGTAAGAGGAATTGGTAAAACAAGCATTGAAAAGCTAGTAATTGTTGCCAACGAACAAAACATCAGCATGTTCGAAGCTTTGCAACGTGCTGGCGAAATTGGTTTTAAAGGCGGCACATTGGAAGCTATTCAGAACTTTGTTACAATGGTTCGATATTTTCAAACCTTATTGAACGATAAAAATGCTTACGATGTAGCAGTACAAGTAGGCAAACATACCAACTTAGTAAAAGAATTATTTGCCGATAAAACAACCGAAGGACTAGCCCGATACGAAAACGTACAAGAGTTACTAAACTCCATCAAGAACTGGACGGAGATGCCGGATAATGAAGATGGCGAAGTGATGGCCAAAACATTGGGTGCTTTCTTGCAACAGGTTACCCTGTTTACTGATGCAGATGATGATAAAGAAAATGGTGATGTGGTGAAACTAATGACCATTCACGCTGCAAAAGGATTAGAATTTGGGTGTGTGTTTGTGGGCGGCGTAGAGGAAAACCTTTTTCCTAATGCAATGGCGGTGAATACGCGCGAAGAACTTGAGGAAGAAAGACGGTTGTTTTATGTAGCGGTTACACGTGCAAAGGATAAGTTGTGGTTGACGTTTTCTAACTCTCGCTATCGTTTTGGACAGTTAGTACAGAATGATCCTAGCCGTTTCTTAGATGAGATGCCAGAGCAGTTTCTGGATAGAACAAACTCTGGTGGCGGCATGCGAAATCAAGGAAGTGGTACAAGTACAGGTATTCCTTTCGAGCGTATGCACAAAGGAATGGGTACACCAAATGCGGGTAACGGAAATCCGGGAGGGCCTAAACCGAAGCCAAGTTACATGCCACCGCCAGTAGCACCTAAGGTAAAAGAACATGTGCCATCGGAAAACTTTGTGGCGAGTGATACTAGCAATTTGCAGGCTGGTCAACAGGTAGAACATCAGAAGTTTGGCTTTGGAATAGTATTGAAGGTGGAAGGTTCGGGGCATAATCCAATTGCTAATATCGACTTTAAGCAGAATGGAGAGAAGAAGATAATGCTGAATTATGCAAAGCTTCGGATTGTGGAGTAAGAGTACTTAACCACAAGGAACACAAAGGATTTCACAAGGGACACAAGGATTGTGAGGTATCTATTTTTGTTCATAGTTACCAGTGTAGACTCTAAAACTTAGTGCACATTGTGTTTTTCCTCGTGTACTTTGTGGTAAATTAATATAAAATGGCAGGGAAAAACATTATACTTAACATAGATGGATTGAACGAGGACTTCTTGAAAGGAACTCGTTTAATAGCTATTACTGCCCCGCTGAAAAAGCACCAGTTCTGTTTGAAGTTGAACAATCTGCTCAACCTTAACTTTAAGCTTTGCAGCGAGAAGGAAGTTCCAGTGGAGAAGAAAAACAGGAAGTATTATTTCTCCATCTTTCAATCTACGGAGCCTACCAATCCATTTATGGAATACATTATTTATCATACACAATATGATGGAGAGTATCTACTTCCAGAGTTGAAACATACAGATTATCTGTGGCTCATTCGTGGTAATGCTATCGAAGAGGATCATTTTAACTTCATTAAACAAGGGATAAAATCTATCAGTGGCGTACAAATGGTTGCCGAGATCTATCCCGAGCAGATAAAAAGTAAAGGCAATTTGGTGTTTGAGTAAGGTGTAAGTCGAAAGTCGGGAGTTGAAAGTCGTGAGTTGAAAGTCGAGAGTCGTAAGTTTAGCGTATAAAGTGAGCATCATTAAATCAGTCAAATCACACTAATCATAATTCATGGTTACAAAAGAAAAACTTAGGATAGATAAATATTTGTGGTCGATAAGGCTATTTAAAACAAGAAGTTTAGCTTCGGAAGCCTGCGAAAAAGGAAAGGTGAAGCTGAATGGTGGTTCGGTTAAACCTGCCAAAACAGTAAATGTTGGTGATGAATACGAAGTGAAAACCGAAGCAAGAAAGTGGCTGATAAAGGTTGCCGGATTGGTACATAATAGGGTTGCTTATGCCGAGTCTCTCAACTTTTACATTGATATAACGCCTGAGGAAGAATTGGATATTACCAAGTTTCAGCCTTCTTCTTTTCATACGGGCAAACGCCTTAGTAAGGTGGGCAGACCTACCAAGAAAGAACGTAGGGATTGGGATGGATATATGGAATAGGGTCTAATAATCTACTCCGCGACTCATTTTTGGACGTCCTTTTTCTTTAGTAGGAGCTCCTCGGGTGATAAAAGGACGACCAATTTTTTCTGTAGGACGCCCTTTTAATTAAATCGGACGTCCTTTTTCTTTCGGAGGACGTCCTTTTATTACCGGAGGAGTTCCTTTTCTTACAGTAGGACGTCCAATAGTCATCTGAGGACAACCAATTATCACCTGAGGACGAACAGACTGATAAACATTAAGTGATGAAAACCCTTTTCTTTGTATCTATTAGGAAATATCCCTACTGTTTCATTATAAATAAGTCTTACACTCACATGCAAATAGACATTATTACTGTAGCACCCGAATTATTGGATAGCCCCTTTAGTCATAGTATTATGAAGAGGGCACAGGACAAAGGCTTGCTTACTGTTCGTACTCACAACCTTAGAGAGTGGGCAATTAATAAACATGGTCAGGTAGACGATTATCAATATGGTGGTGGTGCGGGTATGGTGATGATGTGCGAGCCTTTGGCTAATGCTATTGAGTACTTGCAAAAGACGACTACTTACGATGAAATCATTTACATGACGCCGGATGGCCCTACTTTTCAGCAGCAGATGGCTAACCAATTGTCGATGGCGGAGAAATTACTCATCATCTGTGGGCACTACAAAGGCATTGATCAGCGTATCCGTGATTTGTATGTTACCAAGGAAATTTCTATTGGAGATTATGTATTGAGTGGTGGCGAACTAGCCGCTGCCGTGGTAGTGGATGCTATTGGTAGATTGATACCCGGTGTGCTAAATGATGAAACTTCTGCTTTGTTTGATAGCTTTCAGGATAACTTATTGGCTCCCCCTGTTTATACCCGTCCGGCTGAGTTCAAGGGATTGAAAGTACCTGATATATTGCTTACCGGGCATCCATTAAAGATAGAAGATTGGCGTATGGAGCAAAGCCTGCAACGCACCAAAGAAAGAAGACCTGATATTTTGGAGTGAGGGAAAGAGGAGATAGGAAAGGAGGATATGAGTGGTGGTGGAATAGAAGGAAGAAGTATTGGAGGATAAGCGGATAAGAGTATTGGAGTATAAAAAAATAGGGATAGAACTATTGAAGCTACAAAAACTTGGTGTGTATCTATTTTTAGCACTCTTATCCTCTCTCCACTTTCCCTTCCCCCTACTCTTATCATCCTTTCCTATCTCCTCTTTTCCTTCTTTTCCCCTCTTATCCTATCTCCTCCTTCCCTAATAACCTATACTTACAGGCAATGTTCCCACCGCTTTTGCCTTGCCTACTAGTATATCTGCTGCGGCTTGCTGAACTATTTCATCGTCTTCATAACATGCTATCAGGTTTGGTGCATTGCTAGAAACCTTCATTGCATAGGGATTACCGAAAAAGAGAGTTGCAGTATTTGCTTGCTGTTGCAACTGATTAATCAAATAAACAGAAGCCTTGCTCAATCCATAATTATTTGCTGGGCGGCGACTGTAGTTGTGCACACCAATTACGATGGCATCGTAAGTTTTATGTTTCAGAAGCGTAATTAATTCTTCCGCACTTTGCCTATCCCCAATGGTATCTATCTTCTTAGCACCTGTTTGAGGCTCAATGGTCTCTTTGGTGATTACCGCATTAGCCTCTCCCGAGAAAAAATAAGTATCACTATTTACCTCAGATTTTAATCGGGAAGTTATTGCGTTTTCCTTGCTCACCCCAATGGCTATATAGGCAATTTTCCTCTCGGTTTTCAAGGGTATAACTTTGCTATTTTCATTTAGTAGTGTAATGGCATTGCGCGCCACTTCTGTTTTAATATATTTAGTTTCTACGTTTAGGTCTGCTACTAGGTTACGTTTATCTACAGGCTGATAGTGGTTTAGCCCCATGTTATATTTAACCAATAATATCTTTTTTACGCTAGCATCTATTTGTTTCCAGCTAAGTTTTTTGTCGGCAATGGCCTGTTTAGTTTTAGCAATCGTTCCTTCTATGTCGGTAGGCAAACAAAGCATATCGTTGCCCGCTACTAGCGCCATCATGCTAGCCTCTCCATCTGGAAAGAACTTGCTAATGCCCTTCATTTCTAGTCCGTCAGTAACAGTTATTCCTTTAAAGCCTAATTGTTTTTTGAGCAATCCTTCTACCGCTTTGCTCGATAGGGATGTGGCCAAATGAGCGGTGGTATCTATCGCTGGAATGTATAAATGAGCCATCATCACACTTCCTACTCCTGCTTTAATCATCTCTTTAAAAGGATAAAGCTCTAATGAATCCAACGATTTTATTGATTTATTAATCACAGGCAAATCCAAGTGACTATCCACTGCTACATCGCCATGCCCAGGAAAGTGTTTTGCACAGGCCATCACGTTTTCGGCTTGTAAGCCCTTCATGTATTGAACCCCAAATGTTGCCACTTTATACTTGTTTTCTCCAAAGCTCCTATCATTAATCACTGGGTTTTCTGGGTTATTGTTTACATCAACTACGGGGGCGTAGTTAACGTTAATGCCCATCCTTTTACACTGAAAACCTACGGTATTACCCATTTGATAAATAAGATTAGGGTCTTTTGTTGCCCCCATCATCAGCTGATGTGGAAAGTTGATGATGCTATCTAGCCTCATACCCAAACCCCATTCTGCATCAATGCAAATCATCAGTGGAGTCTTGGCAATACTTTGGTAATAGTTGGTCAGGTTTACTTGTCTTGCTGGGCCACCCTGAAAAAAGCAAAGCGATCCTACATTATACTTCTTTATGATGTCTGTAACCTGTTGCACATGCTCGGGGCCAAGGTTGCTATGCGCCCTTATAACCATCAGCTGGGCAATCTTTTCATCTTCTGTTAGTGAGTCAAACTGTTGTTTAACCCATCGTTTGGCAGCCCTTGATTGTTTGTAAAAATCTTGCGAGAATCCACTATGGATTATTGATAATAGTAAGCAAACTACAATAAACTTTCTGTTCATTAATCAAAATTATAAACACAAAATAAAGCTAATTGTAACAGTAAGGAATCTATTTATTGTAAAAGCAACTTTTTAATTTGATTAATAAGGCATTAGCATCCTACTTCTGGTTAAGCAATATGAGAAGAATTAACTTTATGAAACGCTTACTAAATGGCTGCTTGAACAGTTTGTGTTTCTTTCTTCTTAAAGTTTCCTCTGCCACCTGATATCAGCATAAAGAACCTAGGGAAGTATTTTTTTACTTCCAGATCTAGTAGCATCATCAACGGCAACACAAAAGCAGGAAGTAGCAAGTATAATAGTAAGTGCACTCCCGTAATTTCGTACCAGCCCAGCCACCGTAGGTATTGAGAAATGTAGTTTATGAGGGGCGCATGAAAAGCATAGATAAAGAACGAACAGTTGCAGTATTTAAGGTAAAAGGGGTTTGCTATTATTTTCTTTACCAAGCCCTGAAAGCAAAACCACACGGCATATAAACTTATTATTTCGTCTATTTTAAAAGTTATGGTGAGGATGTATTTTGTGTCTCCAATGAATGAAATAGGAAACGTGGCAATGGTAGCCCTAAAAAGGGAGATTGCTATAAAAATACCCAATGCCAAGTAAGGGCTAAGCCAACTAATGGGTTTTAGTACGTCTTTATTATAGAGCCTTAGATAGTAACCTAAGCCATAAAATATAAAGCATCTATCCCTTGTTTCGCCATCTAGGTAGTTGGTAAACATCCAAATAACAAAGGTGATGGCGAATGCAGGCCCCGGTACTTTTATAAGCACATAACGTATGATTGGGGTAAGTGCAGCCATCATAAATATTGTTTTCAGGTACCATAGCTGAAAAGAAACTGGCTTTATAAATATGTAAGATGCAAAGTCCTTTAGGCTAAAGTTCCACATGCTCTTACCAATCATGCCTTTGGTTTGTAGGTTGTGCCATCCAAAGATGGCATTTTCGAATATAAATGTTAACACTAAGCCAATGATACTTATCAGTACATAAGGTATCAATAACGTCTTAGTTTTTTTTACAATTAATTCTTTGTATGGTATAACCTTTGAATTTGCCATCAAGTAACCTGAAACTGCCATTAGCAAACCCATTCTAAAACGGAGTAAGGAATTAGAGAAAAGCAGTTCTATGAAAACAGTAATGGTGGTTAATTCTTCTGAGCGAGTGGATGGTTTTATAACAAAAGGAGAATAGCCGTAGTTATGAACAAATAACAAAGCAGCCATGCTAATGAAGTAGTAAAGGTTAATCTTAGACTTTAAAAATGGACTCATGTTGGCAACGGGTAAAGTTTAAAAGCACAGCTAATTTTATTGTGTGTCAAAGAAACATAATAAACTTTGATAATCGTTGTAGTATTTCTCATGTTATTCATTATTTTACCCAGTAATCGGTCAACGTGGTTGTCAATTGATAACGTTTGCATTTTAATTTATAATGCTTGTTTTTGAAGTTCAAATAAATTGATAATAATGACACAAAAGTGCTCAAAATATTACATTGTATTTTGCGTTTTGGAGTACATTAGTCTTGTAAATAGAAAACAGGTTGTCTATGATTCTTGGTAATTATTAAAATAGTCCAAAATTTGGGTGTTGTACTATATTTCAATTCAATATTCTTAAAAGTGGCTATTTAATTTTTAATTTATTTTATATTAAACTAAGGGTGTCAATACTTTTTTGTGTCTTTTTGGTGTTGTTTAATTTTTTGCAGGTGAATAATAGTAGTGTTTTCATGAATAAGTTCATTAAACTTGGTTCTCTCATAATGTTTTTTTGTTGTTTCACTATCCCCTTTTTGTTTGCACAACAAAAAGGGGATAGTGTTTTTGTACAATCTAAGATTTGGTACAGAGATAATAACCATGTAATACAATACACAGATTGGAAGACCTTTGGATGCAAAACAATACCGCTTTTGGCTGGCTATAAAAGCATGGGCGATGATAAAATTGATAAGTTTGGGGGTAGCATGGAGGCTAAATTTAAAGCTACTGGTATTTTTTATACCATCAAGAATGAGGGTAGGAGCTGGATTGTCGATCCTGATGGGCATCCTTTTTATAATGTAGCAATAAATGGCGTGAGGCTAGGCAAAGCGCCTAGTAATGAAAAGGCTTTCGGTGAAAAGTTCCATACAAAAGAGATTTGGATAAGCGAAACAAAGAAACTTTTCTCAAATACTGGCTTTAATATGACAGGCTCTTGGTCTGACATAGAAACTATTAGGGCACTCAACGTTGCAAATCCTCAATCTCCGTTGGTTTATACCACTCAGTTGAGTTTATTGGGCAATTTTTCTCAGAAGACAAAGAAAAAGCTCGGTAAAAAGAAGGACTATCCTGAGCTAGCATGTGTGTTTAGCGCTGATTTTAAAGACTATTGCCTTGAAAAAACAAAAGACTTAGCAAATTATAAGAACGACCCCAATCTTTTTGGTCATTTTTCCGATAATGAATTGCCTTTTCAAGAGAATCTGATTAAATCTTTCCTCGATATAAATGATGCTGGCGACGAGGCTTTTAAAATTGCCACTAAATGGGTTACTGATCAGAAAATAGATACTACTAATACCACTAAGGAGCAAAAGCTTGCCTTTTCTGGCTATGTTGCCGAAGTATATTATAAAACAGTTAGTGAAGCCATCAAAGAAAACGATCCAAACCACCTATATATAGGTAGTAGGCTACATGCTTCTGCAAAAAGCAATGATATAATATTGGCCGCTGCAGATAAATACCTCGATATTATTTCTATTAACTATTATGGAGAGTGGGCTGTGGTACAAAAACATGCAAATCAATGGAATAAACTTCAAAAGCCCTTTATAATAACTGAGTTTTATACCAAAGGAGAAGATAGTAAGATGGGAAATGTTACTGGTGCGGGCTGGTTAGTAAAAACACAGGAGGATAGGGGCTTTCACTACCAAAATTTCTGTTTGGATTTGTTACAAATAAAAAATTGTGTAGGCTGGCATTGGTTTCGTTACCAAGATAATGCCCCCGATGATGCCGCAGCCGATTTTTCGAACAAGGATTCTAATAAAGGACTAATAAACACCAACTATGAGCCTTATTTGCCTTTAGCAGATAAGATGACGCAGCTAAATAAAAACGTTTATCAGCTGATACAGTACTACGATAAGAAATAAATGGGATACTGTTTTAAAAACGGGGGCTTTTGTAAAATGAAAGCCAGTAGCCTTGTTTGTTTTGATGATAATAGTAAGTTCATTAATCAAAGATATTTCTCTAAATCCCTTCAATTACAGCGTTTTGTTTTGAAAAAGCCCCCGAAACGAATGTTCCAAGGGGCTTTTTTATATTTTAAACAAACAACTAGTTCCTTTTTTATTTATGATGTTGGCAAACTATCAGCATATTTTGCTAACAGTTTTGCCATACATCATTACACTGTTTTATTAGTGTAAAATGGCAATCAAAAGGTTATTGGATCGTTTTAATAAGTTGAAGGAATTTATAGGTAACTCAAAAGAAAATATTATTTTACTCCTGCTTTCGCTGGATTATTCCTATAGAAGTTGCGTATTCTAACAACGATGAAGATGATTCTAAGCCTAACTTCTTAAACACCTTCCCCAATCTTTTCTTATAACCACTTGGCGATATAAATTCTTCCTTCGCTTTTTGATCATGCGTCTTTTCTAGACTAAGATGCCGCACTATAGCCATTTCTCTATTTGTCAAAGAATCTATTCCATCAAATAATTCTTTCTTATTCATTGCCATTCTTTCCTTTGCAAACGAATGAATAGCCGGGTCGTCAAAATATTCTTTTCCTTCTAGCATTTGTTTAATCACATTGGCTAGGTGATTATCATTGTTTATCAATTGTTTGCTAGTATACCCATTTGCGCCGCAGCGTACCAACAAAACAATTGCATCTGCCTTCACAATATCGCTCAAAACCAATACCGGCACCGAAGGATAATGTTGTTTCAACCAAGTTGTGGCTTCAAAACCATTCATGTAAGGCATACTCAAATCCATAATTACCAATGCAGGTGTATAGTTCTGAGTAGGAAACCGATTTACAAAATCTTCGCCGTGGTTATACTCATAGAATTCGTAATTACCAGGATTAGTAAGTGTAAGGAGCTTTACAATGCTTGTTCTCAATCCTTCATGGTCATCTACAAATGCTATCGGTGTCAAATTTATATTCTATGTTTTGCGTTTAAGCGGTAATACTACTTGTCAAAAGTAGATAGTAGTTTCCAATTAACATCATTGTTTCAAAAAAGTATACTACAGTATACTTTTTTGAAAAATGGCTATAAATATTTGGCGGTTTCGGCCAAAAACCTTATGTAAAGTATTGAGAAAACTTCTTCAAATAGCCCAATTGTCCCAATGTTTCTGTTTTTTGCTTATCAGAACTGCGTGTTTTGTTAAGATAATCCTCATCACAGTGATGCATACCTATATATAGGTGATGAAGATTTTTGGTTTAATAGCAATTTGGTTTATAATCGAATTACCAAATAACGGATAGTCATTAAAGTGCTATTATTTAAAGTGATACCCTCATTTTTATGAATTATTAAAATGCTTTTTTCAATCAGTCAAAAAACATTTTTAGCGACTATTTCTTCATTCTTCTCTATTTAAATGCAAATACATCATTTACTTATCCCCAAAAGCTCCAAATAGGCTGCCTTTAGCAAAATAGATTTCGTTTTCAGCCTAATACTTCAACTAAAAGGTACATTACATCTCTAATAAATATTTTATTAGATTAATGGTTAAATAAAATTACTATGGCACACAAAGAATTACCTACAACCTTTCTTGGTTTAAAGTTATTGCATAAGGGTATTAAGAAAAAAGTAGATTTTGATGCCGAAAGTGGCGAGTTGGTTGCTTATTTAGACGAGCAGAAAATAGATTTGGCCGATGAAAAAGTGCTTATAGATGCTGCTGCACTAAAATATAACAGCTTTCTGGCGTATAAAAAAGATAGTGAGAAAAAGTGTGCACAGCGCGATAAATTGTTTAACCCTGTAATAAAAATTGTAACCGGACTTGTTCAGGTTTTAAAAGGATATTATCAACCGGAATACAAAAAAATGGGAGATTGGGATGTGGAGGTTACTGATGGAGGAAAAGTGACCATTGCCACCGATCCTGAGTTGTTTTTAACCTTTCTTATTGCCTTTAAGGCAGAGAATGATACTTATGAGGGTTTAAATATCAGTCCTTTGGCATCTTATATTACCAAAAATGAGATAGACCTAGATCAGTGTATTACTGATACC
>CANCVE010000001.1 GCA_947381435.1 Chitinophagaceae bacterium | reverse complement strand
TTATAGGAATTAAAACATAAAAAAAGCACCGAGTCATCTACCCGGTGCTTTTTAAGAGAAATGAATCAATTACTTCATCATCACAATGCGTTCACGAACGCCATCAGCAGGATTTTGACTGATTAGGAAATAAACCCCATTTGCCAAGTCACGTCTTTGAGGCTGAAAGTGTCGTCTTTGCCAAAAAGAGTGTATGTTTTGCCCTTCATTCCCATTTGTTACTGCCAAATTATCTATTAAGTGTTCCTAGTTCCATCCTTTCTAAATTCTTTATCTATCCTTTATTTTGATAAAATATTTTAAATTTAAAATAAAAATGTTTTATTCCACAGATAGTCTTACTTCACTTGATTATTAATAAATAATACTACGATTATGCAATTGAAATTACACGTTTCGCATGAATTTATAAGTGAACCTACTGATGCGAAGGTTCTTTTTGGAGATGGTGTAGCTAAAGACCTGAAAGATAATGCTGTCGATTTTCCTTTATTGCCACATTCGGGCGTTGTAATTGAAATAGCCAATGATTTGTTGAAATCTTCTTATTTATTTTATACAAAAAACGGCGATTCGGGAAAAGGAAACTATTACAATGCCGAATACGATTGGAAAACGAAGTTTACTGCAAATGCTAATTATGTAGATACTCTTGCCGATGGAGACTTGGCAATTATTAATAAGAGTGGTTATAAGCCAACAGCTTCTGATACTACAAAAAGTAAGTCATTGAGTGCTATGACCGATTTTAAATCGCATGGAAACTCTCAATTAGGACCAAAAATCGTAACTTCTAAAGTAAAAAACTTTAAAGGTTTAAAAGCTTATCTCTTCACACTGGCACACAAGGATGCTACAGTAGTTTTATCGGGAAATCAGCTTACCGTTTCTATGGCTGGCGAAATTGTTTTTTCAATCATATTGAATACAAAATCAGCAGCAAATTTTTATAATCTTACTTCTCTCACCGCAATGAATGCATCTGCAGCAGGTTTTAATACAGCAGGCATTGGTGCACTATCACAGGTAGTAGAAGTTAGTGTGCCTTAGTTGGATATGCTTTAAAATAGGGAGAGGCCGTAAAGAACATAAAACTTCTTTACGGCCTCTTTCTTTTACTTGCAACTTTCTACTCTCAACTTTCGATTATAGGCTATTCACTTACTTGCTTAACAAAGCCGCCACTTCTACCACGTATTTTTCCTTTAGAACCTGATGCCCACATCGTATCTCTTTTACAGAGATTAATGGTTCCCTCTTTTTAAATGCGAGTCTTTGGCTAGTGGTGATTATCTTATCATATTCTCCAAACAATAGATTTACAGGTATTTTGTATTGCTCAATGCATTGGCGTAAGAGGCTTAAACGAGGCTTAAAGGAACGCATTGTACACCATCTTTTATATAACAATTGTCTTTCTTGCACCTCTGAGATATAAGCTAACGTAAACTTTTCTCTAGTCTTATTTATTAGGTGAAGTAAACTAGCTACTTTAATAAACGCAAATAACCATTGAGGATGGCTCATCGTAAACTTAAAAAGGTGCTTACCAATAGCAGTATGCGTTGCAATCTCTTGCCACCAATTAAACTTGAGTCCATCGGGGGCAATCAATGCCACTTGTTTTATTGATTTGGGGTAATTTTGGAGCAGTTGCAAGGCAATTCTACCACCCATACTGTAACCCATCAGGCTAAAAGGAGCATCGGGATTGGGATTTATTTGGTTTATTATTTCCCACAAATCTTTATCAGTGAATGAACCTTCTTCTTGCCAATTAGTAGCTCCATGAAAAGGGAAATCGAGGCATATTAAGGTAAAATCGGCTTGTAATACTTGTTGCAATACAGCAAAGCTTTCACCCGTTAGTCCGTAACCATGAAAGCAGAACACCACATTTGCCCCACTACCATAAACATAGTAGGCAATTTGAGAAGATTTATACTGCAACACCTTTTTCATCAGAGAAACAAATCTATAACTTATAAGACTTTATGCGTGTATAGATTTATTTACCCACCTTAAACTTATTAATCAACACCCTAGCAAAGCCTTTTTCTCTAACACATAGGCACAATAGACACATAGAAAAGGAAGGAAAGAAACGTTTCACTTCAAGGCCACATAGACTTGAGTATAAAAAAGTGAAACTTTTTTCCTAAGTGTTCTTTCTTTTTTCTTCTTTAATGAACCCAAACTATGCTCCTTATGTGCTTACTATATAACTTTTTCAATAAATATTGATCAATGCTATGAAATAGCATTCCCTATGTGACCTTATATTTTTCCTTTCAAAATAAACTAGACTATGTTTGCTATGTGCCTATGTTCCTATGTGTTGAAGCTTTTTACTTCTCCATTAGTTATAAAACTTGGAAACATTAGACCCCTAACTTTTAACTGTGTGTTGAAGATCTTTACTTCTCCAAAACATCTTAATGATTAATAACCGGCAACTTAATCACCATTTCCCCGTCAACCAAATCATATTCATTAACTGTGTTTTGATTGAACCCATGCAACACAACCTTCACCTTTTTGTACTTACTGCTGTAGCTGCCTTCCTTTGCTTTAAGCGTAATGGAAGACTGTGGACTGTATAATATATCTCTTTTGTAAAACGTACCTTTTTCGTAGTCGTAGGTATTGCCATCATCTTCATAGTAGGTATATACATTAGTTTCAGTTCCTTTATAAACATGAAGATATAAGATGCCATCACCCTTTTCTTTTGTATTCTGAACAGCGGATTGCATCGGGATAATGCTGCCTCCTTTTATAAATACTGGCACATCGTCCAAAGGACTTTCTACGAAGTAGTTACTGCCTCCCGAAAAGGTTTTATCAGTACTAAAGCGATACCAAATGTCATTACCCGGAAGATAAACCTCTGTGCTGCTTTGTGTGGATGCAACAGGGCAAACCAACATGCCATTGCCAAATAGAAACTGGTTTTGGTATTTGTTATTGTAAGCATTGTTATCAAAAGTATAGTCGATAGGCAACATTCTGTTTACAGGCATTCCTGTTTGATGTGCTTGGTAAAAGGCACTGTACAAATGAGGTAACAACTTGTAGCGTTGCTCTAATATCGCCCTGATTTTTACAGTATTTGCTTCGCCAAATAACCATGGCTCACGATAATTATAATCAATACAAGTATGATTGCGGAATAGCGGACTATACACACCCAAACTCAACCAACGGATAAACAGCTCGGGAGAAGGATTGCCGATAAAACCTCCAATATCCATCCCCACATAAGGAATACCACTCAATCCCATACTATTCAATAGGCGGAAACCCAATAACATGTGTTCGTCGGTACTCACATTGTCGCCCGTCCATTGTGCAGAATACTTTTGAACACCCGAATAAGAAGCCCTAGTTAACACAAATGGACGTTGCCCATTAAGACCGCGCTTTGCACCTTCATAAGTGGAGCGCACCATCAACAAACCATAGGCATTCTTCACACTATACAATGTCTGCTTGTCTTTTCCCTCACCAAACTCAATCAAATTAGGAAACTCTCGTCCCCAAGCAGCCGGCTCGTTCATATCGTTCCAAAAACCCTTTACCCCATTGTCTATATATGCTTGCTTGAAATTATCGCCCCACCACTTCCTTGTTTCCTCCTTAGTAAAGTCGGGAAAATGGCAACGACCCGGCCACACATGACCAATATAAGGCCTTCCACCCGGATACTTTGCAAAGTGTTTACCCGCCAAGCCATCTTCATACGCCTTATAGCCATTCTCTACTTTAATACCTGGATCAATGATAGTAACCATGTCAAAGCCCATTCCTTTCATCTGTCCAAGCATCCCTTTTACATCGGGATATTTGCTGCTCCATGTAAACACTTTATAGTTGTCCATGTAGTTAATGTCACTCACAATTACATCGGCAGGCAACTTCTTTTCACGGAAGGTTTTAGCAATGGTTAAAAGTTGTTCCTGATTGTCATAACCCCATCTTGATTGTTGGAAGCCTAAACTCCACAATGGCGGCATAGGTGTTCTACCTGTAAGATTTGTATAATCTTTAATGATACTTGCAACCGTCTTACCTCCAAAGAAATAATAATTCATCTCCCCATCATCGGCACCAAAGTGAAACAGTTCCTCATCGGCACCACCACCAAAGTTGAAGTACGATTTATTGCTATTATCGAAGAATATCCCATAGGTAAGGCTATCGTGAATGCCAATAAAGAAAGGAATAGTTGCATACAATGGGTCGGCACTATTGCCGTAAGCAGGTGCATCTGTGTTCCAGTTCTGGTAGAAGTTGCCCCTGCGGTTTATGTCGCCTGTCTTCTCCCCTAGCCCAATAAACTTTTCATCACTATGCAATTGTTTGTAGCAGCTTACCTTATCGCCATACCAACTAACGCCCAATGTAGCTTCATCAGCACTTAGCAATTGGTTATTTGTATTATAAATACTTACCCTGAATGGATGTGTTGCAACCTTTACCACCAATGAATCAGTATGATAACCCTTAGTTATTTCTTCATCTTTATTTACTTTAAATGATGGCAATTTACCTGTTGCGGAAAGATTATCGATGGCAAAAGAATGATCTGTAGTAAAAGGATTCTTGCTAACACGTATGCGAATGGTTGTGGCATTGTACGCAGTGATACGTGCATAGCCATTGGAAAGCTTCAACTCCACTCCCCCATCTATAATTGTTTCTTTGATTACATTACCAGCTTGTTCGCTAATACGATTCATTTGAGTGTGCGCTTTGTTGGTTATAAAAAAGGCAATTATAACGATAAGTAGCTTTTTCATTGACATGTCAAATATTTTTAGGCCGTAAATATCTGATTTATTGTGTAAATATTACACGTTATTTTTTATGTTGTTTAAGATATGATGAACTGCAAAGGATGCAAAGTCTTTTCGCAGAGAAACGCAGAGAGTTTAAGATACTTACCCTTTCAACAAATCTCCTTCTTTCTTTATCTCAACCAATGCATCATACAAAGCATCTAGGTCTTCCTGATTATTAAACCCATTAATAGAATACCGCAAATAGATATTATCGCCTTGCCTAAACACAGGAATTTCAATTTTATATTGCGTAAATAATCGTCTCTGCAACTCTTCTGGTTTGGTAGTTTTAATTGGAATACTCAGCATTTGCCCAATCCATTCATTCGTTAAAGAGCTGATGGGCAATGATTCTAATAGCTTATAGAACCTTTCTGCATTACTCAAAACTAGTTCATGACACTGCTTGGCCACAGCTGGCCAATTGTTTTCCTCCATGAATTTAATGCACGCAGGAATAGTTAAAAAAGCAGAAAAGTCGCGCGTGCCAATCATCTGGTTATAATCTATAAAGTTAGACCCAGAAGGTTTTATGGCTTTATAACCCCAACTTACTATCAATGGTTCTTTTAGCAGATGCTGCACCCTTTTATGGGCATACAAAAAGCTGCATCCTTTGGCGGCCATCATCCATTTGTGGGCAGCTCCCGTATAGAAGTCTACATCCAATTCTTTTATTGACAAGGGTAATTGTCCAGGTACATGTGCCCCATCCACAATGGTAATTATTCCCTTCGCTTTAGCAATATCAACTATTTCTTTTACAGGCAATATCAGTCCTGTAGAAGAAGTGATGTGACTAATAAACACCACTTTAGTTCTGTCGGTTAATCCTGCAAAAAAGTCTTCAATCAGTTTTTCTTTAGTGGTGATGGGAAGGGATATATGCTGCCTTTTGTAGATGGCTTTACTTTTTGTGCAATACAAATCCCAGGTTCTATCGCAGGCACCGTATTCAATATCGGTGGATAATACCTCATCGCCGGGGGCAAGTTCTAGGTTCTTTGCAATCATGTTTACGCCCAAAGTAGGATTGGTTATAAACACCAAATCATCTTTATCAGGAACATCAATATAAGCAGCCAAGGTAGCCCTTGAATTAGCAAGATAATTTGCCCCTTCTACGTTTATAAACTGAACCGACTCGAACTCTAATAGTCTTTGCCATTCTTGATAATTATCGAATATTGGTTTGGCACAAGCGCCAAACGATCCAAAGTTGAGGAAGTGTATATCGGGATTAATGAGGAACTTTTCTTTCAGATTATGCATTGTTTCTTTTTTTCAAATATAGAATAATGATTAAAAGATTGGTTACTAATCAGGTTATTTTACATGACAAAAGCATGTAAATTATGTATCCGTTGAAATTAAATAGTCAGGTTTAATTTTATTTTTTGCCTCAAAGCCGGCAGGCTTCGTACTTACAACGCCACTACGGTTAACCCTTTGAGAAAAATATACCTTCGGATTTTTCTCAATTTTAGCTGCGCTAAAACCGGATTTCCCTAAGGTGGCTTATGTAAGTACTGGTGGAAGAGCGAGTATCAACTACTTGGAGCAGGTTTAGTTTATGTGCATTTGCCTCAACTGCATTTTATTACAAAGCAGACAAAGATGATTCTGCTACTTTCTTTAATAATCTATTGCGTTCATCTGCCACTAAACACATAATGAAACCAATCTATATCTACAAAACCATTCTCAGCTATGTTGTTGTAGTTATATATTCCCATATAATCCCCTCTATATTTCCCCCATCGTAAAAGATATTGATTGCCCAAAGGAGTAAAATGGCTTCCATCTATACTATACTCAAAATGACTACTCAGATTTGCGTCTACCGCTGTTCTAAAATAGACTACTTTAATATTGGCTGCGACGGTATCGTAATAGGTAATTTTATGATCATAATCAAACCTCAATCGCTTAATACCATTGTTTTGAGATATACCGATGCTGCTGTAGTTTACACCACCATTAAAATGTGCTAACCCCACCTCTTGGCCATCCTGCATGTTTGTAACATCTATTTTTGTTGTTACAGTAGCGGTATCACCTTTAAAGTACCGCTGACACAAAGTACTCCCAGCCGTAAAAAAGCTATCTGTTTTTAGTGGCTTGTACGCGTACAAACGTAAATACCCTTTTCGTTCTGTAAGGCTAAACCTATCAGGTTTCGGTTGGTAATTCCATTGCCATATTTGGTTTAAAGTGGCAGTATTAAACTCATCACTTCCTTGAGGGTAGGCTAATGAAAACCCATCAGTTGGCTTCTTCGATTGCCATTTAATAGTGCCTATGTTATCACTATCTGGCACACCGGGTATTGGCCAACCATCTATCCATTGCACGGGCAATAAATTATCAGCCCTTCCCCATGCACTTCCTTTGCCCTGCTGAGTAAGAAAATACCATTTACCATCGGGTGTTTGCACAAATCCCCCCTGATTAGGTTCTAAGTCAGATTTCACTGCATTACGCAATAGCTTTCTTTCCTCATATTTCCCCGGACTATCAGCCGTACCAGGCGTTCCATCTTCTTTTACGCCGTATATATATTTACTTCTGTGCATCATAGCTATACGGTAACGTTCGGGCTGCGTTACCTCATTATGATACAAATAATACATACCATTTATCTTATAAAGCTTGTTGCCCTCTCCCGTTCTTTTATTGCAATACATGGCACCATCACCACTTTTACATTTACCGGGCACATTCATAGAATCGTTGATGGCATCTAGCAGTTGTGTGCCTGCATCATTCATTCTAAACAATCTTGGCGTCCATCCTTGCAGTAATTTACTTGCCACAAAATAGGCTTTACCATCATCATCCCACAAAGGGCAAGGGTCGTCCCACATTTTTGCCGTAATAGGATTGCCAAACTTGTCCAGTAAATGCTGCGTTTTCCATGGTCCGGTTATCTTCTTGGATTTAGAAATAAAAATTCCATGATTGACTGTAGTATAACAAATATGAAAGCTATCATTGTGGTAGCGAATACTCCCCGCATACATACCCTTGTTATACTCGGACATGGTGGAATAATTCATACTCTCTCCAAGAACTGAGATATCAGGAGTGGCATAGCTGATGGTCTGCCAGTTTACCAAGTCTTTAGAATGCATTATCACCATTCCGGGCGACAGTTGGAAGGTGGAAGAAATAAGGTAATAATCATTGCCAACGCGTATAACATCTGGATCACTATAATCGGAAGGTAGAATGGGATTGCGAAAGGTGCCATCGCCTTGATCGCCCCATTTGCCTGTTTGATGGTCGGTTGTTTGGGCAAAGGATGTAATTGAAAGTAATAACAAACCAACAAGCAATCGACACCCATTCATCATAAAAAAATTATTTTTTGGGATAGACAATGTGGCGTTGGTTTGGTTTAAATAATGCTTTATTGCAAGCACTTTTACTAAACAGCTATAAGAATAGATTGCTTTTTTACTAGTTAGCAATCCAATTAACTAGGAAGAACAACAAATGAGAAAGGAGGGACTGAAAGACTCTAATTCAACCTTCTAACCTTTATAGCATTTAGAAAAGTATTCCCTTTTTCATTTTCGAATGAAACTATTATTCCTTTTAAATCTTTAGTCTGAACCACAAAGGTTTTATATACGGCATTCAATGCACCATTCTGTGCTGCTGGGCAAAAGTCCTCAAGCACCTTATTTCCATTTAGTACAACATTAAACTGACTAGTTTCTTTGCCTTTTTCTTCTGATTCACTAACATCATATACTGATTTTGAAGCCTTGGTTCCCAGGTCTGCAAAATGTAGTTCAACTTCATATTCTCCATCAGCCACATCAAATTTGTAATCATTCAATCCAAATCTGAATGTTTGGTATAAGGGAACATTGCGCGTTTGGTTAATTTCCGATTGATGTCCAATCTTACCTTCTCCTGCCCTGAATATTTCTCCACCTACATAGCCAAAGCTGCCTGATTTATAAGGTTGATCTGGCAACCAAGTGATGTTATTGATTGGATCTGTAAAAAAGCAATTACTCCCAACATTCACAGCTAGTTCAAAGGTTTTATCTTTAACCTGATTAAGGATAGCAGGTATTATCTCAAAATCTATTTGAATGGCATCTTCACAATTCTTAGTTGCATTTACGCCCTTAGCTATTAAAGAGTTCTTGCCATTTACAAAGGGTACATTCCAAACTGACACTCCATTGCTGACGCTTTGTATTCCAATTGATTTTGCATTAACAAACAATTCAACCTTGTCCAGGTTTGAATAAATCTTAACAAGCTGTGTTACAGTTGTATCCTTAGGCGATGCCTGAATACCTTTTCTATTTAGCCAATCGCGGCTTGCAATATGCAGTACAGGTGTTTTCACCATCCATGCCTGATATAGATAGTACACATCTTTGGGGGTACGATTATTATACAATAATCCTTTGTTATTGATGTGTGGCATACTCTCCTGACGACCAGCCGCACAAAAATCTATCTGATTCCACACGGCAGCACCGGCAATATAATTCCGACTAAATATTTGCTTTAAATAAGATTCGTGGTATAACTGCTGCCACTCAATACTGAAATCAAACTGTTCTGGGTTCAAGCTATGCAATCTTTGATCACTGCCTGCTCCAAATTCGCTAATTAGAGACTTCATTTCGGGCGATTCGGCATGCACTTTATCCATAAAAGAACCAAAGTCCTCAAACCCACCTTTATACCAGCCATAATAGGTATTCCATCCAATTACGTCAGGCATACTCGTTAGTCCATAATCTTTATAGTAGGTGTTACCGCCCGAATTCTGAGCCATAGTAGATAGTCTGTTTTTATCTTCTGCATGAACGATGCTATCCAATACTTTAGCAAACTTGGCAGTACTTTCGTAAATCCCTTTCTTCTTTTCTTTCTCAGCCATCTTGGATGTACCAAGTCCAACTTCGTTCATATACCCCCAAATGATAATGCTCGGATGATTATAGTTTTGCCTTATCATCTCTTTCAAGCTACTGATGCAGGTTGCTTTCAGTTCCTCACTATCATAAAAGGTATTGCCAAGCGGTGTTTCTTCCCATACCAAGATGCCTAGTTTATCGCACATCTCAATGATAGTAGGGTCTTGCGGATAATGGCTCACACGTATAAAGTTGCCTCCCATTGCTTTCAATAATTCAATATCTCTACGCTGAAGGTCATTATCCAATGCATTTCCCAAACCAAAATAATCCTGGTGATGTGCAGCCCCAATTAGTTTCAGGTATTTGCCATTGAGATAAAACCCTGAATCTGCATTAAAACTAAACCACCTAAATCCAAGTGTCTGATTCTTAAAATCGAGAACTGTTTGTGATTTGTCATCAGAAACTATGGAAGTCTGAACGGTGTATAAATAGGGATTTTCGGTAGACCATAAGTTAGGATTGGCAATCTTTTCAGACAACTGTTCAAAGTTGCCGTTTGCTCCTGCTGCTAGTTTTAGTTTAGACTTTATTTCCGTTACAACTACACCTGCTTTATCTATCACTTTAGATATTATAGTTATACTAGTATTCTCAGTAGATTGGTTAGCTATAATTCCTCGCACTTTAATAGTAGCAGTTTTATCATTAACCAAAGGTGTTTCAAGAAAAACGCCACTACTGCCAAGGTTCGTTTCATCAAAGTGTACAGCATTGGTTGATACCAGATAAACATCCCTGTATATTCCACCAAACATGGTATAATCACCCGAAATAGGAGGCAAGTCCAAGTCTTTACTGTTATCTACTTTTATGGCAATCATGTTCTTTCCTGGAATGGAAACATAGTTGGATATATCAAAAGTGAAACCAGTATAGCCTCCTTTATGTTCCCCAACAAATTTCCCATTCATGTACACATCTGCCTTTAGAAATACCCCTTCAAAATTGATGAATAGTTTCTTGCCAGCCTGTTTATTGGTGAGCAAAAGGTTCTTTCTGTACCATCCAATCCCTCTGTAATATTTCTTTTGAGTATAGGCATCTATCGCATTCCATGTGTGAGGAAGATTTACTATCTGCCATGATGCATCTGTAAAATCTATTTTCTCAGCACCTGCCACATCGCCATTAACTTGTTTCCACGATTCATTGATGCTTTCTTTTTCGCGTTGTGCTACGGTGTGAAGGGTGTTTAGTAATGGTTCATTGGTTTTTAAAAACTTTGGTGCTTGGGCATTAGAATAATTTGTTACGACCAAAAGAAGCAAGGCAATTACAATCGTTTTAAATGTCATTATCATTTTTATTGTTATCTTAAAACATTAATTACTCAACCTTGACTAATCTCTTAAGCAAAAGTTGAGTGGTAAAAAGGAGAAGGCAAAACTAATTACCCATCCTTTTCTTCGTCCAAATATATAGGTGCAGATTTTATAATCAGAGCAATTTAATTGCAACCGTTTCCGGCATCGTTTACAAAATAGAATTTATCAATTTTGATTATTGTGATTGCTTTTATACTAGATTGTTGATTCCAGACAAAACTTGAAAGGCAGACATGATTGATATTAATAATTGAAGTGGTTGGGGTAGTAACTAGATCTTGCCTAGCTGAGTCGTTTAAGGTTTACAAAAGCAAATTTCGGTTACAAACTGTATTAACTAGAAAGTATGAGCGACTTGCTTCGCTGTAAACTCACACTAGAGAAAATAAATCTTGAAATAGAAATGAGCTACTTTCGACGCCAAGATATATTAGTAGAAGTTGTTAGAAAAAAGTAGCAAAGTCCGTTGTCCGAAATATAAAAACAGATGGCAAATTCAGATAAATCCCTATGATTTGCTTGCTCGCCATGCTTTTTGTTTAACATGGGCGAACAGCAAATGCAAAGACTTTTACTAGTAGGGGCATCTATCTTTAACTTTCATTAAAATCCATTTGTTGTCATAACCATCATTGCACTAGGAAAATGAACTGATGCATCATCCTCCGCGGTTATAAAAACTTTTATTGGTTTGGAGGCAGAAACGGTCTCGAAGGAACCCTTTAAAGCATTCGAAAAAAAACTAGTTGATGTTTTTACCTGCCCCACATTCTTTATTGAGTTATCTTCAGAAACAAGCCAAACTACATAGGTTTGTTTAGGAGGGGTTAATCTACTCGGTTCTGCCAAATTTTCAAGACTTACATAAATATTGTAATTCTTATTATGATCTCTTTTCACTTTTGTATAACCCCTAGCTGCCGGCACAACTGGCGATACTTGGAAGTGTGCTTTTCTGGCGCAGGATGAAAAGAAAACAAAAGCAATAATTGCCGCTGTTCCAAAAACAATCGTTTTTGTTAGCATAAGCGATTTAATAAATAAAGGTATACTTTGTTGTTTTCCGTTTGAATTTCGGTCTGGAGAACCACTCTTTGTAGGTACTTTCATAAAAGTCATTTTTAAAATTGACATTGTAATTAATTTATTTTATAACTAATTTGTTACGATGTAAAGGTGGTTGGATTGGGCAGGATAAGTATTATACAATTATTGGTAATAGTTGTATAATTAATAGGTTTTAGAATAATACTTCTCTTTCCTCCACCATTTGTAAAAACTACAGCAAATACGCCAAGTAATTTTGCTGTAGTTTTTACATTTTTAGTATTCTATTTCGCATTGTTTTATTTCTTTGACACTTTACAATCAAATATTTTTTATTGTTTCCTATCTTTTATAATAAGCTGCAACGCTAATTTCTTAAATTTTAGGCAATCCTTCGTATATTAAAGGAGTGAATAAAAATAATCCTTTAAAATCTAAAGCCCAATGTTAGCTGAATCCAGGCATTTTTATACTTAGGGTCACTAGAACTTCCATCGCCATTATTACTTTGTACATCCCAACCAACCCTTGCTCCAATAACAGCCGGTACGAGATTAATATCTAGTCCGCCTACAAAACATAATATATTTTTGCGGAGGTTAGTATTCTGAAATTGTTGTTCTTGGCTACTGCTATAAAGTGTATTATCAAACGCATCTTTTTGTGATGTCAGATACGACAGTTGAGGGCCCGCCAATATGGTTACAAAAGAAAATGGCTTTATGGCTAAGAATATTGGCACATCTATAAAGTTTAAGGTTCTGGTAAAATTGTACGGTTGACCAAGAACTTCACCTGATGCTTTGAAACCCTTCTGCGAAAACAATACTTCGGGCTGTATGCCAAAGTATTTACCGAATGGAATAGCGAGGAACGCACCACCTGCAAAACCTAATTTCGCCTTATCACTAAAATTTTGAGATTTAGAATCATAGATGTTCGATCGGTTTACCCCTACCTTAAAGCCGAAATGGATTCCACTAACATCATCAATCTTCGTTTCCTGTGCGCTAATACCCTGTACTGTAAAAATTGCAACAATGCTAAATAATAAAAACTTTTTCATTCTATATGTTTAATTTGTAACTGATTTGTTACGTTGCAAAGTTGAGTTGGGATGGCAAAAGAGTTGTTATACAACTGAAGGCAAAAGTTATATGATTCACTGATTGCATTGTTTTAAGCAAAAGCTATACATTATTCCCAATAAGGGATAACAAACTCTAATCTAAATTTCTAAACATACAATATCCCCATTAAAACAAACTGGGGAGCGGAGATAAGTAAAATAAATGGGATGGCATTTTCATTTTATAAAAGTGATTCTATTTGTAAACAGGAGAGACCAACTGATTTAAACACTAGCTAGTGGAAAACGTTTGCAAGGTTAAAGTGCAGGTTATTGGATAATTATTCTAGCAATTTGTTCGGTTTCAATTTGCTTTTGCAGAAAATCAATCAAACCTTAGAAAAAGCAATGCTTCTCTATAGTCTTAGTTTTTTAAAACTAATTGGCTTACTTTTAAATGATATTTGGGAGTAAGAAAGGGCGTTAATTTTTGGTAAGGCAATATTGCCCAATTTAACACATCGCACTTTTCTGATGTATTTAATCCTAATGCAATGCCTTTATTCGTAAGCCCCCAAATGGGTAAGCACCACGTATCTGGGGTATTTAGGTTGCAGTTATTTGTGTTAATTTTTTCGGGATACAACTGCTGCAACCATGTAAATACCATTGGAGCAAACGTTGATTTTCGATATTTGTAAATGGTGTATAAATCGTCTGAAGCTGGTTTTTTCGTGTTTTTGTCTAACCAAATTAAATCTTCCAACGATAATTGCGCACCACTGGTCAGGTCGATTGCAAAACATTGATTAGAATATGAATTCCGATTTTGACCAGTATTGATTATAACTATTTTAAATGCCAATAATGCATCGTTAACATACGTTATACTCGTAGAAACTTTTTGCATAGAAGCTTCACTAGATTTTTTTAAAAAGTTTTGTAGTAGGGGAATATAGGTGTTTGTAAGTGTTGCGTTAATGGCATTGGTATTGTACTTATGATTAGAAGTTTTTATTTTGAAAAAAGAAATCCCAGACTGTTTTTCTACCATCCAACTACAAATTAGTTCGTTGCCAAGTTTTTGGGTATGTGTTTCAGTAAAACTAATATTAGATAACCGAAATTGGTCATACACATCCATTTCGGTTATTAATTGTATCCTTCCGAAAGGTGTAACAATGGAATCGGTAACAAGAGGCTTTAAGAAAAGATCTACCATTTTCCCAGATGGTTCTATCCAAAATCCTTTCCAGCAGCCATTTCCTACATCTGTAATTTTGATAGAAGGGTTTAAATTGCCTGATTGTTCAGCCGAAAAATTCCAACAATTATCAGCAAATTTCCCCAACAAATATTTATCTTTTATTTCATCAATAAAGTAATAACTAAGATGCCGTACTGGTATTTCGTCATAGCACAACATACGTATTGCAAGTTCTCTTTCCCCAACTTTTCCTTTCAAAAAATATGTCCGCTCAATATGCGCAAAAACATTTCCCGACAATAACAGCATAACAAGCAATATTCTGAAACGCATCATACCGATATTTTGTAAAATACAATTCCAACCAATGTTTACAGCATCGATTGGAATTGTTAAAAATTAAAACCAAAAACAATTGACTATTGTTTTACATATTTACCCACCCAAGTATCGCTTGAACTTTCAATTCTAACCAAATAAGTTCCTGGTTTAGACGGTGCGTTTGCTTTCAAATGCGCATTTAATTTATCAAGACTTCCATTATACTCAAAGAATAACTTGCCATCTAAACCACTAATGGTTGCATGTAGAACTTGTTCCGATTTTTTTAAATGAATTTGGATATAGTTTCCTGTCGGGTTGGGAGAAATTACCATGCCACTCAACCCCTTATTCCATTGTGTTTGTTTAATAGCAGAAATAGTTCTATGTCCATCAACATCAACCTGTACCAAGCGGTAATAATTTATCCCTACATAAGGCGTTTTGTCTACAAATACGTACCTGTTCGTTTCCGAACTTGTTCCAGCAGCTTTTACTGTTCCAATTGCTTCAAAATTTTGTCCATCTTTCGAATGCTCTATTATAAAATGGCGATTGTTTATTTCATTTTTAGTTTCCCAATTTAAAACAACTTCATCATTTTTTGGCTTAACAGTTAAATTAGCAAGAGTAATAGGCAAAATAGTATCAGCAATTACTGATAAAGTTCCATTGGCTGGAGTGAATTTCCAAAGCAAGCCAGTTCCTGGTGTTGAAGGCAAGATAGACGTGAAATTTCCACTATAGCTACCTGCTTGGAATAATTGAAAATTATCGCCTACGGAATAATCTGCAATACCGACTTTTTCAACTAACAATTTACCATTAAATACAATATTTCCCGTTGTTTTTAGCACATCAAAAGTGCTTGAGGTTTTATTGATTTCCATATCGGCAATAGCTCCGGTTAAAAAAACAATATTGCTACTATCAATAAAAGTACCAATACCATTAAATCCTGGCTGAATAGTGCCCCCTGTATTAACTGTTACAGCCCCCATCACAGCGCCAATACCACCCAATACAGCGCCATTGGCTACACTTACAGTTCCCGAGCCAATACCACGTTTACCTACCGCATTATTTACTAATAACCGTCCTCCGCTAATCAAGGTTTTACCAGTGTACGTATTGTTGCCATCTACAATTAATGTTCCTGTTCCTACTTTGGTTAAGGACGATTTTACAATATTACCCGAGAAGGTAGCATCTGTGTTTAAAGCCCCAATGGTCCAGTTTGCAGTGGCTAAATCGGAAGTTATAGTTGTTCCTGTAATTCCTGCAAGTTCACCAATGGATGTAGTAGCACTTGCACCAGCTATTGAATACATTGCTCCTCCCAACAAATTTATTGCACAATTGGCATATCCCTTTGTATTCCCAATCCTAAAATCGCCCTCAATCACATTTATTCTACCGCCAAATTGAGACCAATCGCCATTAAAATTGGTTCGAACGTAGGGGATTTTCAAATTTAATGTACCCGAACCGTTCAATGTACCAAACATGGTGGAACGTCCATCGGTAAACAATGTTCCCACTTTGTTTGAAGGAACTGTAAGATTCCAATAGATTCCTTCCGATGCTTGTATATCCTCTATATTCAATGTAGCGTTTTCTAGTGTTATGTCATTACTTGTACCCAAACCGTTTACATTCCCCTCTCTTGTTCGTAGATTAAGCACCCCTGCTTTAATTAATACTGGTCCTGAAAAACTTTTCTTTCCAACCATGTAAATAGATCCCGGACCATCTTTCACCAATGTTCCAGTACCTGTTATATCTGCATTGAAAATGAGGTAATTATCTGCAACTGGAATATTGAAAGTGCTTACTCCAGTAATTTTAAACGATCTGTTTGTAATACTCTTCTCATTTACAACCAAAGTAGCATTATTGATCTGAATATTTTGTGCAGTAGAATCCGCAGCCCCCATAGATGACGCTTCATTTCTTAAACCAACTTTCCCTACTGTTAATGTACCACCGTTTACAATCGTTTTTCCGCTGTAGGTATTAGCGGTTGAAAGAATAGAAAGATTACCTGTTCCATTTTTAGTGATACCCCCTGTTCCACAAATACTATCTGTTCCTTGAATGGTATAATTTGAATCTGAATTGAATGTGATGCTAGATGGGTAAACAGTTTCGTTTAGCACCACTGTTTTTTGAATTGATGACGCATCAAACGTTAATGTATCTCCAGAAACAAATGCCGTTGGAGTGATGCCCAATGTAAAGTTTTGGTTCTTAAAATCCAACAAGTTGTTTACAGCGCCGCTCCATATCAAATTTGCAGGGCTACGATTATCATTTATTTTAATTTTAATCTCATTGCCCTCAATAATTAATTCCTTTGGAACACCAGTAATACCACTAATTTCAAAGTTGCTGAGTGTAGCGGAAAGTGTGCCCCCACATTTGATGATAGTATAGGTTCCAGGAACAAATTTATTGTCGGCAAAATTGAATATTAGTTGGTTGATGCCTTTAAAAGACAAATTACCAGTTACAATAAGCGAATCGTTCACTTTTGCGGAACCGGGAAGCACATCAAATTCAAAATTGTTATCGCCTGACACGGCTAAATCTCCTTGAATGGTTATGCTGCCAAGCCGTTGTTCGTTAATGTTGCCAAAACCGGGACTGATTCTACCACCTTTTACATTCACACCTTTATGGAGAGTTACACCGCCATAAAATGTTCCCCGTCCACCTATTGCACCTAATCCCCTTACGGTTACAGAACTTTGTAAAGAACCATCTATATTAATTTGCCCGTTAGATATAATGGTAGCACCACTATAATCGTGGTCACCTGCAAACGTAAATGTTCCACCCATGGTTTTCCAAACCTCTCCAGTTCCAGTTATTTTTCCAGTACCGCTAACCGTGTAATTTTTTCCTTCGGGATTGATAAGCCATATTTTGCCGGGGGAAACATTGCTATTTAATCGAACGGTATCAATATTTTTTCCTCTAAGATCAAACATGATTGTATCGCCATTTGTGTACGGTTTTGCAGTGGTACCATTTGTCCAGTTCGTTATAGAATTATCCCAAACACTACTTTCTGTGCCAGTCCAGTAATCGTTGGCGGTTTGAATGCAGGGAATTGGTGGTTGCTGCATATCAAAGCCCAGATAATAATCAGTATTGTTCGACTGATAATAGCCTTTTACGCACATATCGCTACGATAACCTGGATTATGTGGTAGGGTGTAAATGCGTTCTGTGGTGGTATAGGGCGTTTCCACTATAATTAGGTATTCATGATCTTGAGATTCATATACGGCTTCCTCGCGCCAGTCGCCAATAATGTCACCATAAAATGCAGGCGTAACTTGTGTTACTGATGCACTTGCTCCAGTACCCGTAACTGAACTTGCAGTGTACAAACGCGTATCGTTGTTGGTGAGGTAATTCCATTTTACAATTTTGCCACCGTCTAGCAATTCACCACCTAAATCACCGTCCCAATACATTCGCTGATTTGGATAAACGGATGGTATTGCTGTTGAAGTAGGAACGCCTGATACACTATACAAACTGCCTACAAACGTGTATAGTTCCTGCCCAAGATATCGAGGGTCAACATCAGCTGTCATCCCCCTGCCCATATCATTATTTGCAGGATTACTTTGGCTTGCTAATAATTTCCCTGTTTTTACATCGCAGTAGTACCACATAATCCCCAACTTACTGTACCCCTGTTGTATGCCATATATTTCTAATCCTGGTCTTTTAGGATCAAGATCGCTAATAGAAAAACGATCTCCATGATCAATTGCTTGATCTTTCAAATTATACATCAAGGTTCCATCATCATTTACTGCAAAAGCCTGTGGTATAATTTCATCTTTACCATCGCCATCAATATCAAAAATTTTAATTTGGTGACCCGACGGAAGATCCTTTCCTCCTAAATCAAATGTCCATTTTGAAATCAGCGTAGTGCCGTTCCAATCCCAAGCAAAAATCATCTCATTAAAACTCTGATCCGCATTGCGGTTGGCAGGCATCCACACAACACTTGGATGAATACCATCCAAATAAGCAATTCCCATGTGTCCATTCATCTGACCATAATCATCTCCCTTGGTTATGTAAGGATTATTAACTGGTGTGCGAGAAATTTCATGCCCCGTCATCCCGTCTATTACCGATATAAACTGTTTGCCATTATTAGCATCAATCAGGGTGGTACTATCTGAAAATTTAACCCCGTTGGCCGTACGCAAAATAACCTCCGCTTTTCCATCACCATTCAAATCATATACGGTCCAGTTATCACCATGTCCTGCCTCTAGAGAAGATGAACCGGGCGTAATATTATACCTGTTTACACTGTTTGGCCCCATATTAATCGTCCATAAATAAGTACCATCTCTTTTATAGGCTTCTACCAAATCGGGCAATGTATAATCGGAAATGGGTGTTTTATGCATTACATAATCGTATTCGCCATCTCCGTCAAAATCGCCCACAGAGGCATATTTTATCCTATATCCGAGTGTGTTGTGAATTTTAATTTTGTAAAATGGCTTAGCATCAGCATTGGCAATAAGTGTATATGACGCGCTTGCATCCTGCTCAACACCTCTCAGCACCGGTTTAACAAAGTATGAATTGGGAATAGTTAAATTAGGATTAAGATCTTCAAAATTGGTTCCTGCAGTAAGCACGGCAGTGTTCAACTTTAGGGCACTGCCACCATTGGCAGAACGGTATACATTAAAACCAATATCCTGTGGTTCTGTACCCAACAAACGCCATGAAACCAACACTTTTGTTTTAGAAGTTCTGGTAGCAACCACACCTCTACCTAGTTTTTCCATGATGCGTTGCGCAGTAACTTGGGTAGAACAAATTAGAAACAGTAGCCAAAAAGCCGTGTAAATAAAAAAGTTAGCACGTTGGGTAGTTAACAATGTTGCTCTATCCCTAAATTTAAAAAAACTAGCTGAATCATTGCTAGTGCAACGACTGTTTGAACAAAAAAATGAATTGCAAAAAGCATTAATTATACGAAGCAGAAACAATGTATAGCGCATAGATTGAGTTTTTTTATTGAAAAAATGATACTGAAAACAACAAACAAATAAGTTTTAGACGGAAAAAATATTGGGTATATATTTAAAATTCATCTAGAAGATGCCAAGCTAAATAGTGTGAATATTAACACCAATGTTGCACAAATAAACAAAAATTTATTACAAATTAGGCTTTGTTTTTTTTATGCTGAAATAAAAAAGGGTTCAAGTAGGATTTAATGGTTACGGACATGAAAACAATTGCACTTGAACCTTGATGAAACTTCGATAAAAGACAGGTAAAAAGTTCTTAACTGGATGAAATAGAGTAAACAATTAGAAGACAATAGGATTTTACTTTTTTTGTTATTGGATTATCTGAGCGAATCCACAAGTGTCACATTTATTGTAGCAGCTAGTTGATTTGACTAGCGGCAGCGGAGATAACTGCGCTTGCCGCTACGGTCAACAAACTTTTGAAGGTTGCTGACCGTAATTATTTAGTTTAATTGTAGCGTATGGAGAGTAGAAATCTCCTTTATTAGCAGTTCGAGATGCGCTTCGCTTAACATCAACGAACAGCCATGCGAACATCTGGACTAGCTGAATTTGCTATAATAAATAACTATTGTAGCAATGATTTTATATAAATATTTACAAGCTATCGTAGCGAATGTACTTGCGAAACGAGTGCGGTAGCCCTTGTAGATATTAGCGATTGACTAGCTGGGAAGGCACAGGTCAGAGATACGCCAGTTTCCAATTTTAGGAAAGACTTTTGCTAGATGAACACTCGCCTAGTGGATATTTCTATTTTGCCTCTTCGTTTGCAGCTGCATCATCGTAATCATTTCCAAATGAAAAAATGATATTTGGAAAACGTTTTTGTAACTCTTTTTGTTCTTTTAGTTTAAGATAAGCATTACCTAAGTTTACGGTTAAGGTTTTAAATGACAACAAAGAATTGGGTAATGTGATGTGTCCATTTCCATCAATGTCTAGTAATTCTAAATTAGTTAATTCTGAAACAAAAGAAGGGACTTCATGTATATCATTATAGTCTAACTTTAAAGTCTTAAGTTTTTTGAGGGATTTAATTTGAGTTGGGATAGATGTAATACCGTTTCTCCCCAAGTCTAAAACTTCCAAATTTTGTAAATTTCCAAGTTCATTGGGCAATTTCTTTGTCATTCTATTTATACTTATGGAGTCTAAATCCTTCCTAGGATCGATTGCCCCATACAATCTTAATTCTTTTAGGTTTTGTAATTGACCAATTGTATGTGGTATCGATAGATTCATTTCGCATCCATTTCCATTATCAATGATTAATTTCTCCAAGTTTTTTAACAGACCTATTTCATTGGGTAAGTCTTCTAAGTTTTCTAAACATTTAAATTCTAGTACTTTAAGATTGATGAGTGACCCTATTTGAAAGGGAAGGTGCTTCACATCACGGTAATTATCGCCAAGCCCAGTGAGATAAATCACCTTTTCTGGTTCTTTCAAAGCAGAGTCCAAATTAGCATATGTCTGTTTATTTGAATATTCAAACTGTTTAACTGAACTAGTAGTGGAGACATTGACTGTGGCAACTTCTAATTTTGTTTGGGTTTGATTTCCAATTTCCGGTTGATTGCAACCTATAAAATGAGGCAAAGACATAATAAAGCTTCTGTTTTCATTCGTTAGAATATTTAAATTAATAAGTTCTTTCACAAATATAGTGCTTATACTTTTATAGTTGTTAATCAAGAACACCCAACAACAACGAGTAATATAGCCAGCTTCCTTTTCAATCAGACAAATTACTTTATCCCTTATAAATATCCACTCAATTCCACAACCAATCATCCCCATCCAAAAATAAAACCTCCATTAATTTATCCAAATTCAAGTCCCTTCATTTTTAGCACCATCCATTTTACTATAAATTATGCGTGCCAACTTTTCTAAATACCCCTAATTTGTACCAATTAAGGTATACCTATTTTCGGGGACACCCTCATTTGTGGCAATTAAGGTGTCCATAATTTTGGGGAGGCACTAAAATGCACAAATTATAGTGCCCCCATTTTCGGGGACTGACTAATTAGCACAAATTAGTGCCTCCCAGTTTTTACCATGCCTATAATTTGTACCAATTAAGGTGTCCCCGAATTGGCTAGCCTCTCATTTGCACCAATTAACGTGTCCCAGTTTTTACCATGCCTATAATTTGTACAAATTAAGGTGTCCCCAATTTTGGGGACTGACATATTTGTACAAAATTGGGTATGTCCAAAACTTAGAGAGGGGTGAATGGTATTGCTTTTACCTTCTCCATATTCTTTGCGTCATTGCGAGGCACGAAGCAACCTTTTTTAAATTATTGGATTTATGAATAAGGTTGCTTCGTGCCTCGCAAGGACGCAAAGACCAAAGCGATTTTAGGTATTAAAATATTTATTTTTCGCTTTTGTTCTAATTACCCCATTACTAACTTGCAATACCCTAATTTTACTAAATCAAATTATCTGGATAAGGAAGACAACTATACCTGCCCCCTCATTTTCCTAGTTTCATAGACAGTAACAAAGCATTTAATCATTTTTAAATTATTGATCATGGCAAAGAAACCATTGGGGTTGTTCGTTAATCGTTTTGAAGTTTGTACAAGAGGAAATTTTACTGCCGCATCGGCATTTGGGTTACAACATGTTCAAAGTTTGTTTGCAGATAGCACCACATCGGCAATTGCGTTATTATGTTACAACAATGTGAAACCAAAATATGATGACTTCGAGGCTGCAAGGGTGGCACAATCTAGCCAATCGGGCATTCAAGGTGGTGATGTACTAACGTTTAAACAAATATTGGATGGTATGCCAATAGATGTGGAAACATGGCAAACAGATATAAAACTGGTGTATGCCGAGGGTAGTGTAAAGTTTAAAAAGATGTTTCCAAAAGGAAAAGTAACGCTGAATACTGGTAAGCAACAAAACCGGGTAAACGCAGTGAAAGCATTGATAACTACCATTGGTACCGATGCTAGCCTTACAGCAGTAAAAGCGGTAATTCAAACTTTTTACGACAAAATGCTTGCTGCTTATGCTATTAAAGGAACATCAAAAGAAAATACTATTACTGATAGTACTACCATAGAAACCAAACGTATTGCCATGTGCGATGAAATAGAAGGTAACTATGGTATATTGATAACTGCTAACAAGACTAACCCATCCTTGGCAGCAAAGTATTTTGACGAAGATTGGATGACAAACAGATTGCAGATGAGTTTTAACCTAAAAGTGAAAACATTAGGTACAAAGAATGCCATTAACCGGACATACACTAAACCTTTAACACAGAAATTTCAGATTGTAAACAGAACAAATACTACAGAAAAAGTGTTTTTGTCGGCAACAAGAAAAGGTTTGGTAGGGTTGATATTTGTTACCATTCCCCCAAATAGCGATGCCATTTATAATTTGAGCGACATGGGCGATAATAGCACCCAGAAATTTCTAAACGTTCAAAATACTGATGATAAACTAAAAGCAGATTTAACTATTAGAGTACTGTAGGAATAGGGTGTAGAAAGTGAAGAGTGAAAAAGTTGAAAGTTTTAGCTATAAAAGAAAGAGGCAGCCTAGAAGTTTACACTTCCAGACTACCTCTTTTCCATTTCACACTTTGCTTTCAACATTCCACAATCAAACTATTTGCTTCTCTCGTTCAACTGTAGTATCTTTTGTATTACTTACGCTCTCATTACTCCTATCTTTTTTCCATCCCATTCCGGGAAAAGAACTTTGTCATTATCAATCTTTAAATGAACATCTGCTACCTCACTAAATACACTCCTGAAATCGGTAGTTACCGGAACATCCCTGCCATCAGCTAAATTTTCTTTTGCCAATAAAGGCATATTGCCATGAACAATCCCTCCATTAACATCATTACCCAAAATAAATAAGCAACTACCTCTTCCATGATCGGTGCCTGCAGTACCATTTTGTTTTACGGTTCGTCCAAATTCGGTCATCGTCATCAAGGTAACATCATCCTGATGGGCAGACATATCCGTCCAGAAGGCAGCTATAGCCTCACTCAAATCATTTACATTCCTTGCAAAAACACCAGTTTCTACACCCTGATTATAGTGGGTATCCCATCCTCCACATTCAGTAAATGCTACTTCTAATCCTACATCCATTTTTATCAACTGAGCAACCTGCTTTAATGCATTACCCAACTGACTTTGCGGATACACAGCACCATTTGTTGGTTTATAATTTTTTGTATCCGATTTCTGCAACATTTTTACAGCATCAAAACTTTCTTTGCCGGTTTTGCTAAGTAAGGAAGAAGAAGTTTGATCGTACAGTTCCTCAAAACTCTTCGCTGCCATATTCGCCGCCATAGGATTACCTCGCATCTGAATGGCAAAATCTTGCAAATTATTGATGGCAAGGGCTGCATTATCGCCATAAAAAGATTTAGGTAATGAACTAGTAATACTTACTGCCTGAAAAGGTGTTGCAGCCTCATGCCCCAACAAACCTATTGCCCTGTTTAACCAACCTGTACTAGTTCCTTTGTTAAAGGGTGTACCAGCCTCCATATAATCCTGCGCATCAAAATGCGAACGAGTAGTGTTTGGAGAACCAACGGCATGAACAATTCCTAAGCGTTTTTCTTTAAACAAGGGCTCAAAGGCTTTCATAGAAGGATGCAAACCAAACCTACCATCCAAGTCTATCAGCGCAGCATTGCCACTTGCTTTGGCTGCCGTCATAAACAAATTAGGTCGTGCAGCTCGTAGATTTTCATCTGTAAACGGTGTAACTGCCATTAATCCATCCATTGCTCCACGCTGAAAAATGCATACAATTTTCTTATTCTTTTTGTAGGGAGAAACAATCTTGTTGCTATTTGCCGCACGGGCTATAAAGGTGGGTACTCCGCCAACGCCTGTAGCAAAAAGTGCCAACGCACCTGACTTTAGGAAACCTCTTCTTGTAGACATGATTAATTAATTTATAATTAAAAATTGATAATTGATGTTAACCGTTTACCGAAGTACCGTTAACGGTACTTCGGTAAACGGTTAACGTTCTATTTACGCTGAAACTCTGGTGAACCGATGATGATACCTGTAACCTGAGACAACATTGACTTATCGCCAGCTTTTACCATCAAATCCTGAACGGTGTAATTGGTATTATTCTTTTTGCCCACCTTTTCTTTCAACACCTTTTTATTACCACTGCCCACATCGCTTATCATCATATTGTCTTCTACCATCATCGTATTGTTTTCTTGTACTTGTGGCGGTGCAGTTTTGCCTGCTGCTGAAACAATCTTTTGATTAATGGCAGGATCATTTATTAATGGAATCAGACGTTTTACTGTTTCATCAACATTACGTTCGGGCATCATGATTTTACAATAAATTCTCAATGCAGCTTCTGCACTTTCTGGTTCGTGATTATCATTTAAGGCTGCTAGATTAAAGGAAACACCAGGAATTCTTTGAGACGCTATAGCCAAACCGAAGTTCATCCTGTTTAGTAATGAACCAGTATTTATCCAATACCTCGCTCTATCTGGAAAGCCTGTTGGTGCTTGATAATAATAAATTCTTTCGCCCATTTTATTTATCCAATTAAACAATTGATAAGGTTGGTTAACCTTTGCATTCAGTGCCCTCACCGTACTAATAGAGAGCTCAAATGGCGACTTTATTTTTTCTCTCAATGCTTCTTTACTCCAGAACTCAGGTGCATTTACCATAGTTACTAAAACTTGTTTTATGTCACCATCCTTATCTAAAAAGGTTTTAGACATTTTTTCTATTAAAGCTTGTGAGGGATTATCACTAACAAAATGAGCTGCTAATTTCCTACATATAAAATGTGCAGTAGAGTTATGGTGTGCCAAAATACTAATTAGTTTCAGTCCTTCATTGTACCCATCCTTTCCAGAGAAATCATTTCCCAAAACCTTTTTATCAGTTTTATCATGCTTATTTACGGAAAACAAAAAGTCACCATCGTGCACATAACCTTGTTGGATAAACTTCTCCTCTCCTATCTTTTCAATCATTTTTCTTATTCCACCGCCGCCATATTCGTCATTCATTGGAAAGATTGTCCATCCTGTTAAAACCTTAGCAGCACTAGTTACATCTGTTTGTGTATACCCACCATCAACACCCAAAGTGTGTAATTCCATTATCTCCCGGGCATAGTTTTCGTTCAATCCCTGTGCATTCTTGAAGCCTTTTATTCTTTGGAGTATTTCTTTGTAAGCTGCCCCTGTATCGCCCTTTTCCGTAAGCATTTTTTGTTGAGCGTATAGGTTTCTCAATCTTTTGGAACCTTCTTCAGAGTTGTTGTTATTGTCGCTTGCAACACTAGTAAAGTTGTCCAGATAAGTAAGCATTGCCGGAGACTTTGCAGTTGCCAATAATATATCTCCAAACTTACCCAATGCATTTGGCCTGATAACATCTTTTTCATAGCAAGGAACAAACCTTACAGAATTATTTTTAGTTAGGGATACATTAAAATGATTAAACCAAAAGCTAGTCATTACTTCTTGCAATTGATTATTACTGTATGCCGCACGAATTATTTTTTGGTTAATTAATTGTCTTTCTACTTCATTTACAGGCTTATACCCATTTGCTTTCATAAAAGAATCAATCATCCCTTTACGTTCCTTATATTCCAATTTTCCTGAAGAATCCAGTGGAATCAGCCCTTCCTTTATAGCTTTTCTACGTACTTGTCCGCCATCCAGATAAGTATTTACTATTTCTTTATTCGACTTTGTAAATACATCATAAGGAAGCAATAAATTGTTTAAAGAATCATTGGCAACATCGGCATCTAATTGTTGAGTAAACCAATTTTCCAACCCCATCTTCACCACTTCATCAATCTGTTTCGGAGTGGCCCCATAAGTAAACCGGCCGAGCAAATGTGCTGCTGCTTGCCTTTCGGTAAGTCCAGATTTGCGATACGGTAGTTTTATTGAATACTTGTTATTTGTTGTTTCGTTAGCAGTATAAGAAGTAAAAATAGTTAGCGATGCTATTAGAAACAAAAGAGAAAGTGTAGTTTGAAAATGCTTTTTCATAACAACATAATTTATAAGTGGAAAATAACCGTTAATGAAACAAGAGACTTGAGAAGGAAAAACAAGTTTAAATTAGAGAAATAAATTCGGTGGAAGTAAGGTAGTGGAAGGTAATTGAAGGCAGAAACAACAAATTATTTCAATAATTGAGGATCTAGTCCTTTGGATTTAAGCCAGAAAATTATGATTACTTATTGATACTATTGAACAATAAAGAAAATTAATTCCAGCCCTTTTTATGAATATATAAAAATGGTCAACATCCCTTTTAAGGTTGTGACCATACATAGAATATACACTACATACTTACAGATGTACTTCAATTCACTGTAAAGACTTTAATATAAGCCCCTGTATCTGTTTAAACTCGTCTGAGGTAAGACTCAATTTATCGTTTAAAAGGTTCATATCCTCCGTTTTATCCATCGGAATAAGGTGAACATGTGCATGAGGCACTTCCAGTCCTACAGTTAAAATACTAACCCTATTGCAAGGGAAAGCCTTCTCAATTGCTTTGGCAACAGGTTTTGCAAAAGTTAATAGGCCTGTCAGGTATTCATTTGGCAAATCAAATAGTTTATCTATTTCTATTTTAGGAACTACCAATGCATGACCCTTTCTTAAAGGAAATATGTCTAGAAACGCGATGAAATGTTCATTCTCGGCAAGTTTGTAACAAGGGATTTCTCCTGCAATAATTTTAGAAAAGATAGTCATAATAGTGAACAGTTATCAGTAATCAGTGATTCAATTTAGTAAGTTACAGGTTTCCAGTTACTTGATACAGGTAAAAACCAGAAACTTGTATCTAGAAACTCAAATAAAAAGCCCCTACAAAAGTAGAGGCTATATTTATTTAATCAAAGTGATTTTTAGATGGTAATTGCGTCAACCTGAAATTTCATAATGCCTGTTGGTGTAGTTATTTCAGCAATTTCGCCAATGGCCTTACCTAGTAATCCACTACCAATTGGAGAGGATGCAGATATCTTTCCTAGCTTCAAGTCAGCCTCTTTTTGTCCAACAATCTGATAAGTCATTACCTTTTTGTTAGCCAAATTAGTAATGGTTACTTTAGTTAAAACAGCAACCTTACTAGTATCAATCGTACTAGGGTCAATAATTTTAGCTGTTGCAATAATCCCTTCCAGTTGTTTAATCCTAGCTTCAAGCATTCCTTGTGCTTCCTTGGCAGAATCGTATTCAGCATTTTCCTTCAAATCTCCTTTTTCTCTAGCTTCAGCAATAGCCCGAGATGCAGCCGGTCTGTCTATTCCTTTCATCCTCTGAAGCTCTTCGCGCATTTTTGTAAATGTCTCCTGTGTTACATAATCACTCATAATCTTTTATTTAGAGGTGTTATCAAAAAAAATACAACGTCACGGATAACCGTGACGTTGTATCAACACAAATATATAATATTCATTGTAGAATATGAAAATAAAATGTTAATCGTGTTGTAAGATGTTTGTTAAAGCCACTAAAGATGTACTAATACCATGAAAAAGGAGCGAATACTTACTAAATATTCGCTCCTTTTCAAATGATAATAAACAATGCGAGGTATAATTCATCACTCATAATCCATCACTAGATTACGCTTGCTTTACCAATTGTACCGATAATGCCAATTTAACTTCGTCGCTTACCACTACACCGCCCGCTTCGGTAACGGCACTCCATGTAAGACCAAAAGCTGCACGACTAATCTTTGCTGATAATTCAAAACCAACTTTTGATTGACCATAAAAGTCTGTCATTGCTCCACCATATTCTACTGCCAATGTAACAGGTGCAGTAACGTCTTTAATAGTTAAATCACCGGTTAGATCATAGTCACTTCCGCTTTTGTGAGTAAAAGAAGTAGAGGTAAATGATAGTACAGGGAACTTTTCTGCATCAAAGAAATCTGCACTTTTAAGGTGACCATTTCTTTGTTCATTACCTGTAGAAATACTTGCAACATCAGCTGTAAAGCTAATTTTTGCATCGCTAAAGTCTTCTGCTTCAGCTTCCATTGTTGCATCAAATTGTGAGAAGTTACCTGTTACAGTACTAATCATTAAGTGTTTCACTTTAAAAGTGATTTCGCTATGCATAGCGTCTAATTTGTAAGTAGCCATTTTTTTGTGTTTTTGCCCCAGTTAAGGGATGTTATTAAAAAAATTATGAATTATTATTCGAGAATCGGGAGTCGGGAATCGTAAGGATTACTTGCGATTCTCGATTAACGATTTACGCTTCTTCAATAAGTACCCCCATTTTCCCCAGTTGATAATCTCTGAATGCCTCCATTATTTCCCTTTGATTATTCATTACAAACGGCCCATGCGATGCAATAGGTTCATTCAATGGTTCGCCAGTACCTATAAGTAAGGTAGCATCTTCTAATGCCTCTATCAAAAAGCCCTCTCCGTCATTATTCAGTATAGAGATGTAGTTACCCAATATTTCATCGTTACCATTGATGGTAATCTTTCCACCCAAAACATACACAAAAGCATTGTGCGAAGAAGGAATATCAAATTGAAAGATTCCTCCTTGTTTGATGTCAGCAGTAAACGTATTTACAGGTGAAAGGGCGGGGATTACTCCTTTTATACCATTCAATTCTCCCGACACAATGTTTACCCTCGCTAGCTTGTCATCTGTTTCTATAAAAGGAATCTCTTCTTTACTTGCAGGAAGATATTCTGGCAAGTCCATCTTGTGTGCTGCAGGTGTATTTACCCATAGCTGTATTATCTCTTGCACACCACCTATTTCATGAATGTCATGCGGCGGACGCTCGCTATGAATAACGCCCATTCCAGCGTTCATCCATTGAATACCACCTTCATAAATTATGTTATTATTACCCCTGCTATCTTGATGATGCACGCCTCCCTTAAATATAAAAGTTACAGGCGAAAACCCACGGTGAGGGTGCGGCCCTACACCAGCCTTATTGGTAGGGATATGTTCAGACACTTTTATATTGGCATGGTGCAATAATAAAAACGGGTCTATATGTTCTGCCTTGTGCGATGGAAAAGACTGCCTTACCGGAAAGCCACCCATGTCTATCATATTGGCGTAGATGATACTTTTAATTGTTCTATTCTTTTTCATATAATTTATTTTTACCACAAGGAACACTAAGTCTGCACAAGGGTCACTAAGGTTTTCTTTATCTTCTTTGTGATTGTTATTACTGTTGACTTTTACCACAAATAACATTAAGTCTACACAATGTTCACCATGGGTTTCTTTATTTTCTTTGTGCTCTTTGTGAAATCTTTGTGCACTTTGTGGTTAACTCAACTGCATTGGTATTTCCATTAATAATACTTCGGTGTCAGTTGTTGCTTTAATGTCTATTGAGGTAATTTCTGTAATACCCAATCCGTCTCTTTCTGCTAGTTCTATTCCATTTAGAGAAATAGAACCTTTAATTACGAAAGCATACACACCACTTTGGCTATTGTGTAGCTGATAATTGGCAATTGCATCCTTATCAAAACTGCCTAGTGTAAACCATGCATCCTGGTTTATCCAAACTGCATTGGCATCATCGGGGGCAACTACAGTTTGTAGTTTATTATGTCTTTCTGCCAATGGAAAAGACTTCTGTTCATACCTAGGAACAATATTTTTTTCTTTGGGAAAAACCCATATCTGCAAAAACTTCACTTCTTTATCGCGGTTCGCATTCTTTTCGCTATGACTAATGCCACTACCCGCATTCATTATTTGCACATCACCTTGTTTTATAATTTCATGGCGACCAGTAGAATCTTGGTGTTCCAAATCTCCACTCAATGGGATAGAAACAATCTCCATATTGTCGTGCGGGTGTTTTCCAAAACCCATACCTGGTGCTACCGTATCATCGTTCAATACCCGCAATGCGCCAAAATGTATGCGCGATGGTTCATTGTATCCTGCAAAACTGAATGTATGGTAGCTGTTTAGCCATCCATGATTTGCGTGTCCTCTTGTTGCTGCTTTGTGCAATATTGTCTTCATCATTCTTCTATTTTTAATTACCAAATTAAATGTATATACACGTATTTATTCAAAAAAAATCTACTCTTCTATTTCCCTAATTTTTTCTAGCAATAAGTTCAAGGTTACTGCTTCTTCTTCTGGCAATTGAAATTGTTTGCTCATACGCTCATCCATCACCAATGTACTCGCTTCTAGTAATGCTATACCCTCTTTTGTTATGGTAATCACTGTTTCCCTTTTGTCCAACTGAGAGGTATTCCTTTCTACCAACTTTTTCAATTCCAATCTATCCACTATTCTCGGTACGTTCGAGTTCTTTTCTATCATCCTACTAGCCACATCTCTCACGCACATTTGCTCAGGATATTTTCCTTTTAGTATTCGCAATACATTGTATTGTTCGTGCGTCAATCCAAATTCTTTCAACTCCTTTGCACTCTGTGTCTTCAGCCACCATGCAGTATATAATATATGTAGTACTGCCTTATGCACTTCACTTTTAAATTTTGTACTCTGTATTGCTTGCTCTAACTTCATTGCTAATGCAAATGTATGTATGTACATCTAATTTACAAAATTATTTTTCTACCCTCATTTCCCCTTCCCCAAATCGCACCACTACACAGCCTTCCAAAACGCACTAATCAATTGTTAAATAGTCGTTAATCAAACTACTACAAGCCCCTTACAAATGATGAATTTCAGTTCATAATCTACACTATAATATGCCAACTCAGCGAGTGCCATCTTTGTCATGGAATTAAAAATGAAGGTTATGAAACACATTATCACACTTATCGCAATCGCACTTTTCAGCTTAGTAAAAGTAAATGCACAATATAATGTATTGCCATTCGGCGTTTCTCTTTGCGGAGCAGAATTTGGTGTTGAAAGTTTACCAGGTACTTATAATGTTAATTATACTTATCCTGATAAGACAGAAATTAAATACTTCGCTAAAAAAGGCGTTACTGTAATGTCTCTTCCTTTCCGTTGGGAAAGAGTTCAAAAAGGAATGTTTGCTCCATTAGATGTTGTTGAAATGGGTCGCATCAAAACTTTCCTTTCTGATTGCGCTGCTAGCGGTGTAATGGTTGTTTTAAACATGCACAACTTCGCTCGTTACAAAATGAATAATGTTGAGTACATCATCGGTAGCCAAGAAGTTCCAGTTGCTGCTTTCAAAGATTTCTGGAAGAAAATGGCTTTCTCTCTTAAAAACTTCGATAACATCTACGCTTTAGACATCATGAACGAACCACACGATATGGGTCAATATTCTTGGTTTACCGACGCTCAAGAAGCTATCAAAGGTATCAGAGAAGTAAATAGAGAAATTTACATCATGGTAGAAGGAGAAAGCTATTCTAACGCTGCTACTTGGGATCAAGTAAACAACCAATTAAAATACTTACAAGATCCTGCTGATAACATCATCTTCAATGCACATTGCTACTTTGATAATGACTACAGCGGAACTTATGCTAGAAGCTATGATGAAACATTTGTAAACGCTCAAACAGGTGTAGAAAACGTAAAACCATTTGTAAATTGGTTAAAAGCTAACGGTAAAAAAGGATTTGTAGGCGAATTTGGTATCCCTAAAAACGATAGCCGTTGGTTGGTAGTTTTAGATAATTTCCTTCAATATCTTACTGCAAACGGCATTAGCGGTTCTTATTGGGCAGCTGGCCCTTGGTGGAAAAACTACCCACTTTCTTTACATCCAATTGCTGGTGCAGATCAACCACAAATGAGTGTTTATGCAAAATATCTTTCTAATGGTGCTGCAGTTGCTGCAAACACAGTAAACTCTTACAGTCACGCAACAAGATAATATTACCCAGTGAAAATAACATCGATTAATCAGCAGGTTTAAGACCGCCCAGAAATGAGGCGGTCTTTTTATTTTTAGAATGATTTTGATTAATCAAGAAAAATAAAAACCTAAATTAATCAACTATTCGGCTAACCGAAAACTAAATTCGGCATGCCGAATTTCTTTTTCGGTTAGCCGAATTTTCTTCTGGGCATGCCGAAAAGCTTTTTCGGCACACCGAATTTCCTTCTGGGCAAGCCGAATTTACTTCTGGGTGTACCGAATTTGCTTTTGGGTGTACCGAATTTACTTTTGGGTATGTCTTTAAGAATGTCCCATCTGGTGCACCAGAAAGAATGTGAATGACGTGACCAATCACATCGAAAATCATCATGATTGTCACGCTGAGCCTGTCGAAGCGCAAACCGTTTCAACATATCATCCCGCCTTAGACAGGCTGCTAATGACAAGTTTTAAAGTGGTTGAAATTCAATAATAATAGTTTAACTGGTTTGCGCTTAGACAAGCTGCTAATGACATCTTTTAAAATCGCTCAGGTCTCCCCGTCTTTGCGAGGAACGAAGCAACCTTTTAATAAGATTAAGCGTAATAATCCTAAAAAAGATTGCTTCGTTTCTCGCAATGACGCGACGATTATGGAGTAGAACTAAGCGATTTGTCATTTACAACAAACTTTAGAATCACTAATTAATGCCTCAGGCTGACAGCTAGATTTTCGATGAGTACTTTCTTGAAACTAATCATTGTAAAGAAATCTCTTTAAAGTGTATGCTTCCTTATTGGGTAGGGACTCCTTTGTAATGACTGAAATACTCGGTCTATTTCAATAAATCTTCAAGCAAAAGGTATCGAAGTTTTTATTGTTTCTTTTCAAGTGTAAAATAAAAGAGAACAAATCGACCCCATTTATCTAAAAAAAGATAAAAATATTTTTGAATGATGATGAGTAGTTTATCATCATTCATCCGAGTTTTGGGCAGAAGTAATCCATTTATTTGATGATGGCAGAAGAACGACTACTAATCATACTACTACACGCGCTTGTAAAACATTGATGCCTTGGTAGGTATTATCAGTAAAGGAAGGAAAAGCATGTTTTCGCTTCAATCAAAAACGGTCTCTAAATACCTTATAAATCCTTGTGTTTCTTTGTGAAAAATTTTGTGCTCCATGTGGTAAAACAGAACCTACCACAAACAAAAACGCACCTTATCATTGCTGATAAGATGCGTTCTATAAAGTAATTGTAAATAGCCTATTTCTTCACCACTCCCAATGGTAAAACATCTTTACCATAAACCTCGTTTAGCAAAGTAGCAACGCCTGTGTAGATGGCAGAACCACCACAAACAATCCCTTCGTAACCAGTAAATGTTTTGATGGCTGCATTCTCAGTAGCATCTCCAAGAGCTAGTAAAAAGAACAAAACAGTAAGGCTAGCAAACACAAACTGAAGTGCTTTGTTTAGTCTGAGTGTACCGAAAAACAATAGAAATGTAAAGATTCCCCACATAATTAGGTACGCAATCAATGCAGTACCAGAAGTTTTGTCTATCCAGCCAAGCTTAGGAAATACAATCAATCCAACCAATGAAAGCCAGAAGAACCCGTAAGATGTAAAGGCTGTTAACCCAAATGTGTTGTTCTTTTTAGATTCCAGAATACCCGCAATCACTTGTGCAATACCACCATAAAAGATACCCATACCAAGTATCATGGAGTTCATTTCGTAGATACCTGCATTGTGGAGGTTTAGTAAAACAGTTGTCATTCCAAAAGCAAGTAAACCTAACGGCCCCGGATTGGCCGAAGTGTCTTTAATAGCAATCGTTTGTTGATCCATACTTCAATCGTTTTTTTGAGTTAATAAATAAGTCGCTAAGATATTTGGTTTCACAATACCCATGATAAAATTCTTAAAAAGAATGAAATTAACCACAAAGAACACAAAGGTGTTTCACAAGGTAAACTAGGGAAAAAACAAAGGACACAACGAATTGAAATAATCCTTTGTGTCCCTTGTGAAGGCTTTGTGTTCATTGTGGTTAATTTCTAAACTCCTATTCGTCGAAGTATAATTGCACTTGTTTTAGCTGCGGAGTTTTGCTAGTTTCTAGTATATTAATCCTAAATTCTTTTGCCACCACAGGCTTGAAAGATTTAAAATATCCTGCACCAATGGTTTTATCTTCAAATATTGTCTTCCATTCTTCGCCTTCTTTATATTCTAACTTAAAGTCTTTTACAAACTTATCAAACGTGCCTGCTTCGGTGATAGAAATACTTCCAATGCTAGTAGGTTTACCTAAATCTATTGCAAGCCAACCTGTTTTTTCTCCATCTTTAGCTATCCAACCTTTTCTGCCACCATCAAATGCCCAAGATGGTTTTGCCGATTGAGAAGAAGCGGTAGCACTAGCGGCTTTACCTAAGGAAGGTATTGGATCTTCGATGGTAACCTTTGGCTCTCCTTCTAATTGTACTGTCAGTACAGTTGCAATGGTATCTTTTGTTGTAGATGGAAGTTTAAATTCTGTGTATTTACCCACTATATTACTTGCAATCTTCTGCTTTGGTGCTGTCAATAAACTAGCTTTTACTACCTTATTATCCATCGGTACGCGGATGATGCCATCGGTAGGCCATTTTAAAATGTGCAGGTACAGCTTATTCCCTTTGCGTGTACATCTACCAAACTTTAAATAAGCAAAAGGGCTAGCTGTAGTTCCGTAGATTGACTCTCCATTTAATTTAAGCCACTCTCCTACTGTTTTTAGCCTTTCGATAGATGGTTCAGGAATCAATCCCTCGCTAGTAGGCCCTACATTCAATAAATAATTACCGCCTTTAGAGGCAATATCTATCAGGTTTTGAATAATTACTTTACTACTTTTCCAGTTATTATCATAACTCTTAAAGCCCCAAGTATCATTCATCGTCATACAGGATTCCCAGTTCTTTCCTGGATACCCTGTTGCAGGAATGTATTGTTCTGGCGTTTCTAAATCGCCCTTTACACCACCACCCAAACGGTTATTATAAATAAGGTCGGGGTATTGTTTTAACACATCCAGTATCTGATTAGCATATTCTTGCGTCATTCCTGTAGGTGTATCAAACCAAAGCACCGTAGGATGATATTTAGACATTATTTCTTTTATCTGAGGGATTGCCTTGGTGGTTAAATACTGGCTCATGCTACCATTTTGTGCACTATCCCAATGACCACCATTTGCGGCACCACCCGGTGCTGTCCAGTCTTGAGCTTGAGAATAATACAAGCCAAATTTCATGTTGTATTTCTTGCAGGCATCTGCCAATTCTTGCACAGCATCTCTTTTAAAAGGCGTGGCATCTACAATATTAAACGGATGTTCCGATTTAAACATCGCAAAACCATCATGGTGTTTACTGGTTAGCACCATATATTTCATTCCAGCTGCTTTTGCAGTCTTCACCCATTCTTCGGCATTATATTTTACAGGATTAAATTGTGCAGCATAACCTTTATATACTTCCACAGGTATCTTTCCCCTGTTCATAATCCACTCGCCAATGCCATTTACTTTGTTTCCATTATATATGCCAGCGGGAACAGCATACAAACCCCAATGGATAAACATGCCAAAGCGCGCCTCCTTCCACCAATCCATTTTTGGATCATTCAACGTAGATTTTTCTGAAACTCTTTCGGTACTATATACTGCAGTCTGTGCAGATATTTTTCCCATGCTTTGCCCAATGAGCAATGTAGAAATAACAACCAGTAACTTTTTTTTCATACTTTTCTTTTTAGTAAGTGCAATTAATCTTGTTGCGAATATAGATAAGCATCAAAGACATAAGCCTAATGGACAAGTTTAATTGATATAAGTATTTTAGGTTTGGCTCATTAACACTATTTTTGACGCTTATACATTCATATAATCATCGGTATTATCATTTCCTAATCAGTAATTATTCAGTTTTATGAAGTCAATACGTTTTTTATTTGCCATTGCATTAATAGCTTTATCCGCCACCGTCTTTGCCCAATCGGACTATATTCCACTTGGATCAAAAGAATATGCTGTAATAGACAGGCTTCAGATAAAGCTGCGCAAAGATTCGGTTTTAAACTTCTCCGATATACGTCCTTATAGCAGAAAAGTGGTTACCGAGCGGCTCGAATACATTAATCAGCTGGCAAATGAGGGAAAAATAAGTTTATCTTCCGTAGATAAATACAACATAGAAATGTGTTTGAAAGAGAATTTTGAATACAGAAAAGGCTACGATTTAAAAGATTCTTCCCTTAGGTTTAGAGATGTATTTACCAAGACGGCGTTGACGCAACCTGCTTATATTGGTGTAAAGAGAGGAGACTTTTCTATCTACGCCACAGGCCATATCGACTACTCTAAAGGCAACGATAACAACACAAACTATCAATTGTACAATAACATCAGGGCCATTTCTTTAAGAGGAACGCTATCCAAAAACTTTGGTTATTACACTACCCTTTTCGAACACCAAGAGGCCGATGCTGCTTACGTAAATCAATATATAAAGAAATTTAGTGCCGTACCAGGAGAAGGATTCTACAATCCTTTTAAAAAAGATGGCTTCGATGTATTTAATGCCAATGGTGGCGTAATGTTTAAGGCTTCTAAAAGTACAGATATACAATTTGCTTATGATAAAGTGTTTATAGGAGATGGTTATAGAAGCTTGATACTGAGCAATTTTAGCAATAACTTTCTTTTTTTAAAGATTAATACGCGTATTTGGAAGCTGAATTACAACATGCTTTATGCCGAACTAGTTCAAACACATCCTACAGGGGGCAATTATCAGTTCCCTAAGAAATATATGGCTTTTCACCAACTCGATTTCCAAGCTAACAAATGGTTGAATATTGGTGCCTTTGAAAGTGTGATGTTTGGACGAAACAATGGCTTTTCCTTAAATTATGCTAATCCAATTATTTTTTATAGAGCAGTGGAAAGACAAGAGGGTAGCCCAGATAAAGTACTTATTGGGTTGAATATTAAAGCAAATCCTTTCAAGAAAACACAGTTTTACTCGCAGTTAATACTAAATGAGTTCTCTTTCGAGCAGATAAAACAATATAGTAAAGGAAGTTCTGTAAACAAACAAGCTTTACAAATAGGTGCTAAAACTATTGACCTATTCGGCATTAAGAACCTAGATGTACAAGCCGAAATGAATGTGGTTCGTCCGTTTGTTTACACCCACTATGATACGATAGGCTCGTACACTCACTACAATCAACCTTTGGCACACCCACTTGGAGCCAACTTTAGAGAGTTTGTGGGAATCATAAAATATCAGCCCATCAATAAATTGCAGTTGCAGGCAAAAGTTATCTATTATAAGCAAGGCCTAGACTCTGCGGGCTACAATTTTGGTTCAAATATCTTCCGTTTTTACACCGAAGGAAAGCCAAGAGGAGACGGCTTCTTTATAGGAAGTGGCATTCCGGCAACCTGCCTTTTAGCTTCGTTTACAGCTTCCTACGAGATACTACCCAATTTGTATGTTGATGCAAATGCAATTATCAGAAACTACTCAAAGAAAGGAGAAGCTGACTTCAATTCTAAAATATATTCGTTGGGTATAAGACTAAACATTGCCCGTAGAGAGTTTGATTTCTAGTTTTAAGCTATTAGAAGTTTGGATTAATCACTACAATAACTGTGTTTAATTAATCATGGTGATTAATTAAAAGATAGCCGTTCAATAGCAAGTTGCAACTTGTTAATGAACGGCTATTTTTTGAGGTTGCAAAGTAAGTTGCAAATAGTTTTCAGTCCGTTAATATTAAAACAACTATCCTTACTTAAATATGAATGTTTTTTGTTAGCAAAACCAATCCTGTATCTATTCAAAATACAATCTTTAGTGTTATAAAATAAATGAACTATCATTGTGCCACAGCGGGGTAAAGTAAAGTCCACCGCCATTGGCTATTTAATCAATTTTTCGATAACATTCCATTAAGTTTCTCTCATATTAATAAGAGAAATAGTATTACATCCAAACAAGCTTTATTAAGCATCAAAAGCCTCATTCATCATGTGTTAAAGTAAGAAATAGCATTTGCATAATTTCATACCAATACATCAATCATTAATCAACAAATAAAAAGATTTGCTTAAGGAGGAGTTCTCCAAAAGCAACGAATTGTCTCATTTGCTCAAGGAGGAGTTCTACTACAGCAGCAAATGAAGAGATTTGCTCAAGGAGGAGTTCTCTTACAGCAGCAAATGAAGAGATTTGCTCAAGGAGGAGTTCTCCTACAGGAGCAAACGAAGAGATTTGCTCAAGGAGGAGTTCTCCTACAAGAGCAAATGAGATACTTCGTCTATATTAGAATGATTACACTGGGTTGAATCATTTAAATGGATACAAAAAGCACTTTATAACCTAATAAAATAAAAAAAATGATTTTACCTTGGAAATACATATCCAATCAACTTGATTCAGAGACAGAAAGAAGTGTTCACGAAGCAGTTACGTTGAGCTTACATCATGACAGTGCTTTATTTTCACTCTCCAAAACAATACCCGAACTGCAACCGCTTTATGACAGATACCATCCATTGCACCTAGATTTTATGGATGGTTACAGCAACCTTAGTAGTGTGGACGGATTGAAACAAGGAGATAGAATAACGGTAAAAGACGCTTTTATAGAGGCAAAAAAAAGTTTATCGGACGATTGGCTACCAGCAATACTTGTTTTACATACAAAGAAATCTGCACGCTATAAGTCCTTATTTTCTAAAGGCATGAAATCGTTTACTACCAAAGGGATAGATGCGAGGATAAATGCGTACAAAACATTGGCAAAAAATATGGGAAGCGATAGTGATTTAGCAACCATAAAAGATGCCGTGATAGTAACTTATGGCAAACTACTAAACGCAAGAAGCATACAGAACGGTGCCAAGACAACGACAAAAATGACTAGCGGCAAACTGGATGAATTGAGAACGGCAGCAATGAACATGCAGTACCGAAATCTTGGTTTTATAATGGATCAATGTTTTGAAACTAGGGAAACGTTGTGCCCACTAGTATTCGATTTGAAAACTTTGCGTGTAAACCCTCAAACAGTATTTACAGGAAAGCTTGTTGCTACTGGTATAAAAGCAGTATTAGGAAATACATTTGTAGCTACGGACAGTATAAGCGTAAAGCTGAATCAGGAATGTAAAATATTCCTTTCTAATACCATTGGCGGTATGAATAGTACGGAAATACTGGTACCTGCCAACATAAAGACAAGCATTAAAGTAGCCGATTTTGGCATTTCTAATTATGCAGCATTTAGGTTTATCACTATTGTAAACCAAGCAAATGTTGTGGCCAAATATTCAATTACATTAGTTTGATGATGGTAATAATATAGGTTAATGATAGAAAGATAGAATTTACGAATAGGCTTTTAGGAATTCATTTTACAAAGATGATTGATACAAAAAAGGGCATCCCAAATTAATGAGATGCCCTTACTATTTTAATACAAAGCCTATTTCCTATTAAGCAGGATAAGCTACAGTACCATGTTCTAATAAATCCAATCCACCTTCTTCAATGTGTTTTTCTACACGAAGACCCCAAGGATCTGGCAATAATTTGATAACATACATCATAATGAAAGCAACAACAAATGTAGCTATTGCAATAGTGCTAACACCTATCAATTGTGCTTTTAAAATGGTTGCATCACCACCATAGAATAGACCAGATACAGGAGCAGAATTGTCAGCTCCAAAAGGACCAGTTGCACCGTATTTACCAGCAGCAAATAAACCTAAAGAGATTGTACCCCAGATACCGCATAAACCGTGTACTGGAACCGCACCAATAGGATCATCAATACGTAGATATTCAAGTAAATTAGTGCTGTAATAAACTACAAGACCAGCAACACCACCTAATAATACAGCTCCTAATGGATCTACCCAATAACAAGGGCAAGTGATAGCCACAAGACCACCAAGAACACCATTACAAGTCATAGCAAGATCAAACTTTCCTTTTGTATCACCAAACCAAAGTGCTAAGTACATTGCAACCATACCACCAGCACAAGCTGCCAAAGTAGTGTTTGTAGCTACACGACCAATACCTTGCATATCTATAGCAGATAGTGTAGAACCAGGGTTAAATCCGTACCATCCAAACCAAAGAATGAATGTACCAACTGCACCCAAAGTCATATTGTGACCGCTCATTGGTCCGCCACCATCGCGTTTGAAAACACGACCTAAACGTGGACCTAAAACAATAGCACCAGCCAAAGAAGCTACACCACCAATAGTATGAACCACAGTAGAACCAGCGAAATCTCTGAAACCAGCACCTAAAGAAGGCAAGAAATGATCTGCACTACCCATAAGTGCTAAGAAACCATCTGGTCCCCAAGCCCAGTGACCAATAATTGGATAGATGAAACCAGTAATACCAATACTGTAAAGGATATCACCTCTAAAGCTAGTACGACCAATCATCGCTCCAGATACAATAGTAGAGCAAGTATCAGCAAAAGCATATTGGAATAACCAGTGTGCAATTACAGGGATACCAGTAGTAAGATAAGTGTCTGGAGCTCCTTGAAGGAAGAACCAATGTTTACCAATAAATCCGCTACCATCACTAAACATGAAAGCGTAACCCATTGCCCAGAATAATAAACCACAAAGACAAGTATCAAAAAGACACTCCATCAATACGTTTACAGTTTCTCTCTGACGAGCAAAACCAGCTTCAAGCATTACGAAACCAGCTTGCATACCAAATACTAAGAATGCAGCAATCAATGTCCATACTGTATTAGCAGTATTAATCAACACTGTTTCGTGTGGGGTATAAGTTTCTCCTGCAGAAGCGGGAGTAGCTATCATACCTGGTAATAACTTCATTGCAGCCAAAACAACTAAAAGTCCTAGCATTTTTCCGGTGAAAAGCGTGATACCTAAACGCCAATTCTTTCCTTTGATGAATCTCTGTACGAAATTCGGTGTGGGTGATGTGCCAATCAATTCCATAATAGTAGGGGGTTTAAATTGTAAATAAATTATTTTTAAGCATTTATTAGCTACTTTCGGCTAAAATAGGGATAATTATTGAAAAAAGAACAAATTAAATAAAATATAATTTGAAATAAGACCTAATTAGGTTAAATATTAAAGTATAGAAGCTAAAAAATTCTTCTTGATGAAATAAATAAATACTCCATCAAGAAGAAAATAAATAAATTAGAATTTGTAAGCAACAGCAACTAGGAAACTAGCAGCTGACTTTGAACCATTACCATCCTTGTCAAGAAAGGAATATTCCTTGTCTGACGAATCAAATCTTACTTCAGGAATAATCGTCAAATTGCTTAATCTGAAATTAGCAGAAAGAGTAGTAGCGAAAATTTTAGCAGCAGAAGCAGTGCCCAATTTCAAACCTTTTGCATCATCAAATAATTCATTTCTCCATGTTAAACCAAATAATGAAGTAGGGTCATAATTTAAGTAAAGAACATTGGAACCCCAATTTTGACCATCTTGGTTCTGAATTGTTCCATTATATACAGCACTGAACTTTGAAGAAGGAGCATAATTTAATACCAAGTCAAACTGGCTTAATTTATTTGAAGGTAACGCTGCATTAGTACCACCTTGATAATTTAAATAAGCTTTCAATTTATCATCTTTTGTAGCAGAAGTCAACTGAGCAATGAACATAGTATTTCCAGATGTACTTGTACTAAAGTCAGTAGGATTAGCAGCACCAACCATTAAAGCTGTTTTACCACCTAGTGAGATATCAGCTTTTATCCCAGTATGAAAGAATGGTCCATTGTTGAATGCATAAGCCATACTGTAGTTACGATTTGCATAAGCATCAACTAGTTCCCATCCAACATGAGTTGCCCATTTACCAGCAGTAATTTTTAATTTACTAGTAAGTTGATAGCTTAAGTACGCTTGTTTCACAAATGCTAGTGAATTAGGAGCTGAGTACAATACAGAGTCAGCAGTTGGGTCAACTAATGATTTGCCCATGTGAATATTGAGATCGTTATAGGAAAACTCTTGCGCTCTTCTACCAAAACCAAGGTCAGCAGTAGCAGCTAGCTTTCCAAAACTATGATCAACTTTGATTGATGCCATACCTAATTCAAATGAATTTGCAGAATTAGTAAAGCAATTCTTATTGTTAGCTGCTTGGTATTTTCCAGTGAAATCATATCTGTAATATGCATCAACTGAGGTTGTGAAGGTTGTAGTACCTTTTGTAGAATCCTGACTGTTTGCAGCAAAAAAGATTGCCAAAGCTGTTGTTACTGTTAGTAATTTTTTCAACATGTTTTTTTTGTTTAATTGTTAAGAAAAAATTGAGAACCATTTGACAAGAACTTTCTTAAGTTTCTTCATTTTGATCAGGAACAAAGATTTTAAAGAAGCCTAGTGCCAAACAGGTCTCATGTTTTAAAAACCGGTTACTATATAATAGTGTACGAGAATATACTAGTCCACTTTAAAAGTTGCGTTTGTAAACAATGTACCACTGCTAGGGTGTCAGTGCTTATCGACCAATCGAATAAGCATAATTTATATATTAAAGAACTATAGATAAAGTAGTATTAATTTCTTTCTATTGAGATATTACACTATCTAGAACAGCATTAAGCTCTGAAATCGGATGCAAAATAGTGAATTTTTATTATATTGAACAAATAAAATAAATATTAATATTTTTTTAATGTGTCAAGTAACTTTAAATGAAATAAAATTCTATATGACACACAAGTACACTTAAGCTAAAGAAATACTCAAATTATACAAGGAAAACACCCCAATACAGCTATAAAAAATATTTTTTCATAAGTTTAATGATGATTTTTTGGAAAAACTGAAAAAATATGCTTCTTTTGGAGGATTAATCACTTAATTAAATATTTATAACATGTCACTAAGGTTTGATGCGATCACAAAGTTGACAGATGAGGTAGAAGCCAATGGCTCTAAATCGTCTAAGATTACAGCCATTTTTGGCGAAAATGTTTTTACCCTTAAGACAGCAAGAGAGTTTCTGAGCGATGATGCTTATAAAAGTCTTGTAGGAAGTATTAAAGGAGGAAAGAAAATAGACAGAGCAAATGCTGGTCAAATAGCAAATGGTCTTCGCGCTTGGGCTGAAAGTAAAGGAGTAACTCACTTTACTCACTGGTTTCAACCTCTTACAGGAACAACTGCTGAAAAACATGATTCTTTCTTTACATTAAAAAGCGATGGCACTGCAATCGAAGAATTTGACGGTGGAGCACTTGTTCAGCAAGAGCCAGATGCATCTTCTTTCCCTAATGGTGGTATCAGATCTACATTTGAAGCACGTGGTTACACCGCTTGGGATCCATCTTCACCTGCATTCATTATAGAAATAGGTACAGGTAGAACATTGTGTATCCCTACAATATTTGTTTCATACACGGGTGAATCTTTGGATTACAAAGCACCTTTGTTAAAAGCATTAGAAGCTTTAAACAAACACGCAGTAGATGTAGCTCATTATTTTGATAAGAATGTAACTAAAGTAACTGCTACTTTAGGTTGGGAACAAGAATATTTTATCATTGATGAAGCATTAGCTAATGCTCGTCCAGACTTAGTACAAAGTGGTCGTACTGTATTTGGTGCTGCTCCAGCTAAGGGTCAACAATTAGAAGATCATTATTTTGGTTCTATCCCAGAAAGAGTTTATGCTTTCATGCGTGATTACGAAACTGAAGCTTACAAATTAGGTATTCCTTTACGTACTCGTCATAATGAAGTTGCTCCTGCTCAGTTTGAGTGTGCGCCTATTTTTGAAGAAGTAAACATAGCAGTAGATCACAACACATTATTAATGGATGTGATGAGCCGTGTTGCTAAACGCCACAAATTGAGGGTATTACTACATGAAAAACCATTTGCTGGTATCAATGGTAGCGGTAAACACAATAACTGGAGTATGGCTACTGATACTGGTGTTAACTTATTAGCTCCAGGAAAAACGCCAAAAACAAACTTGATGTTCTTAACTTTCTTTGTTAATACCATCAAAGCTGTTCACGACTATGCAGACGTTTTAAGAGCATCTATTGCATCTGCTCCAAACGATCACCGTTTGGGTGCTAATGAAGCTCCTCCTGCAATCATTTCTGTTTTCGTTGGTCAATATCTATTTAAAGTTTTGGAAGAAGTTGAAAGCCGTGTTGGTCTTCACTTTGACGAACAAGATGAAGCTATCCTGAAATTAGATCTTCACCGTAGTATCCCTGAATTATTATTGGATAATACGGATAGAAACCGTACTTCTCCATTCGCTTTCACTGGTAACAAATTTGAGTTCCGTGCAGTAGGTTCTACAGCAAACTGTGCTAACCCAATGACTGTTCTTAATACTATCATGGCTCAAACCTTGAAAACATTCAAGAAAGATGTTGATGCTTTGATTGAAAAAGGTGAAAAGAAAGAAGTTGCTGTTATGCAAACAATTCAACGTTACATCGTTGAAAGTAAAAAAGTATTGTTTGAAGGTGATGGCTATAGCGAAGAATGGCATAAAGAAGCCGAAAAACGCGGTTTGCCTAACTTAAAAACAACTCCAGTAGCTTTAGATGCAATGGTTACTCCTAAGGCTAAGAAGTTATTTGAAGATAACAACATCTATTCTCACAGTGAATTAGAAGCTCGTCACGAAATTGAGCTAGAGAAGTACTTGAAGAAAGTTCAAATTGAAGCAAGAGTAATGGGCGATTTAGCTTTAAATCATATCATTCCTGCGGCAGTTAAATATCTAACTCAATTGGCTGGTAACATCGAAAGCTTGAAAGCAGTTGGTGTACCTGAAAACACTTACAGGAGTCAGTTGGCTATCTTGAATGAAGTAAGCGAACACATCAATGTAGTTTATGAAAATGTAAATGCAATGGTTGAAGCTAGAAAAGTAGCTAACAACATAGCTGATACAAGAGAAAGAGCAATTGCTTATTGTGATGATATCAAGGGTAAATACTTTGATGTAATCCGTTATCACGTTGACAAATTAGAACATTTGGTTGATGATGAAGAATGGACGCTACCTAAATACAGAGAAATGTTATTCTTAAGATAGTAAGTATTAGTGGTTAGTTATAAGTTGTTAGATTAACTAATAGTTAATTCCTTTATCAATACTAATTATTAAAAAATTAAGCCCCGCCTGAAAAGTGCGGGGCTTTTTTATTGCCAATAAAAGTCTAAATATACTAACCACTAACTCTAACCAGCAATAACAGCTTCCTTTTCTTGATAAGATACCCAATAGGAAACGATGATGCAGCTTATAAATGGTGAGGTATAGAAAAGGTACAAGTAAGGAACATCTATAAATGTGTAGAATATAACCAACGCTATCTTCAGTGCAGCCAAAGCAATATTGTGCAGATTTGCCTTTTTCTTAAAATTAGCCCAAGCGCAGAACAGCACAAACACCATCGGTACAACAAACGAAAGGGTGATTAAAAGATAATGCTGCATGGCAATATGAGTGGGTCCAAAGAACTTGGCAAAGCCTAAGCTTATGTAAAAAACATGTGGACCATCATGCCATACCCTCGCGGCAAAATTTATATATGCACCAGGCAAACTAATGAAGTCCTTGATAATTCCCCAACCAAAAGGAAGTAATACTAGTACAAGAAAGCATACAATACCACTTATTTTAAGGTGAATCCACTGCTTCTTTTTACCTTGTACATACAATAGCACTAACATAGCGGGCAACCAACCCACCAAGGCATACCTACTCAATAAACATAAACTAGCAGCAATGCCAATCAATAAATAGTTTTCCGTCAATAAAGCCAAAGTGAGCCATACATAGTTAATGATAACTACTCCTTCTTCTGTGTAGGGAATAAGACCAGCGGAATCGTTGGTAAATAACCACCAGAATAGCATAAAAACAGAGACCTTATAAGTAAGAGACAGGCGTTTACTAGCAAAAGGATTCCATAATAGGATGGCAAGCGAAAATGCTAAGAACAGCGCCATTATTGTCATCCACCGAATATCTATATGAAGCCATTCGGCTGCAGTAAAAGGCAACCACATGGCAGGCAAATAAATGGGTTTTATGCCCTGCCATATATTGGGGATAATATCATACACTTTTGACCAATGACCTGCTACGAAGCGTTGGCTCATCACCTTAATAATGGGAAGCATATCAGAATCGTGAAAGTCGAGCGGGGCATCTTCCATGAAGCGCATTCCAAAATGACACATCATAACTCCCATTATTGCTATTGCAGAAAACTTGTACCCATTGAAGGTATCAGTGAAGAAAGATTTGTTTGGTAATCGAAGCTTTGCTTGTGGGAAAAATAGGATGACAATTGCTATCGCCAATCCACTAATAAAATATAGTACACTTGCCAAGGCAGCAAAATCGCTGTTGGCTAAAAGGTAGGTAGCACTCAGTATCTCAATAAAAAAAGCAGCAGTAAGAATCCTCTTTTGTAACAATTTCTTCTAAATATTTCGTGGTTGAAAAATACATTCGAGGCAAGAACCAAAAGCCGAGAGTCGAAAGTTTAAAGTCGATAGTCGTAAGTAGATCAGCAAAACTTTCGGGTTACGACTTTCAACTTTCGACTCTCGACTTTCAACTTACCTTCTACTTGCAATCAACAAGTTTAAATCAGTAAACTTCAAATCAAACTTCTGACTGATGTATAAATCTGTCAAAGCCCCTTTAAACATATATATCCCCTCTCTAAGGTTTACGTTTTGCCAAATCATCTCTTCTAGTCCTCCTGCATCGCTAATGGTAAGCAATAGTGGCATCAACACATTGCTAATTGCTTGGCTAGCCGTACGGGCAAAGCCACTCGGAATGTTTGGCACGCAATAATGAATCACATTGTGTTTTAAAAAGGTCGGGTTTTCGTGACTTGTTAGATGGCTTGTTTCAAAACAACCTCCTCTATCTATTGCCACATCCAGAATAATACTTCCCGGGCGCATTGCAGCCACCATTTCTTCGGTAACAACTACAGGAGCTCTACCGTATTCATTGCTCAATGCGCCTATAGCCACCTCACAAGTTTTCAATTGTTTTGCTAAGATGCGTGGCTCCAGAACGCTTGTCCACACACGTTGTCCTAACTTATTTTGAAGTTCCTTCAGTTTGTACACGTTATTATCAAAAACTTTTACCGATGCGCCCAATGCCAAGGCATTTCTGGTGGCCGTTTCCCCCACAATGCCCGCACCAACTATTACCACCTTAGTAGGCGGGATACCACTTATGCTACCAAGCAATACCCCCTTGCCCTTGTTGAAGCTGCTTAGGTATTGACCAGCTATAAGCATCAAGGCACTACCCGCTATCTCGCTCATGCTGCTTACAATGGGATAACTACCGTTATCGTCTTTTAAGTTTTCGAAGCTTAGTCCGGTGATTCTTTTTTCTATCAGCTTCTGAATGATACAAGCCTTTAAAGCAGAGTGGTGTATGGGCGATATGATGGTTTGATTCATCTGTAGCAACTCCATGTCCTCTTCTACTACAGGTGCACTCTTTAAAAGCAATGGGGCTTTATATACCTCTGCTTTGTCGTGAACGATGGTAGCACCTGCTTCGGAATAATCCCTGTCGCTGTAGTGACTACCCAATCCGGCATTGTGCTCTACCATAACACTATGCCCATTGCTAACCAATACACCTACAGCTTCTGGCGATAAGGATATACGGTTTTCCTGAAAAGCGAACTCCTTAGGAATACCAATTTCCAGCTGTGCACCTTGCGGCTTAATGTCCAATGTTTCTTCTAATGTTTCGTAACTAAACGAGGTAGTGATAAGCGGTTTACTTGTAGCCATTGCCGTATTAATTACTTTTTTTAGCGTAGTTGAGAGGGCTAAAATTACTTATTTATCCTCTCTTATCAAACAATAAATTTTTGTACGCTAACAAACGGTCGTGATAAGCCTTCTCGTTGTGGCATCAATAGCAACAATACTAATTTTAAAAGTGTCTTGTTCTAGCAGACCTTCTGCTTTTTCTGGCCATTCTATCAGGCATAAATCTGCACTATAAAGCGCATCTTCTACACCAGTATTGATGGCATCGTTTTCGTCTTTTAACCTATACCAGTCCGTATGGCAAATAGTACCCACCACCTTGCTTTTATATTCATTCATGATGGCATAAGTGGGGCTACTCACCACATCTTCCACAGCAAGTAGTGTGCAGATGGAATGTATCAGTGTTGTTTTGCCGCTCCCCATCTCGGCATAAAAAGCCCATATCTTATATTGTTTACCTTCTTCCCATAACTGTTTGGCAACAGCATCTATTTCGGGCAGTGTGTAGGTTATTTCCATTTGGCGAAGATAAGAAATGGAATTGTTGAAGGAAGGGAGGATTTGAAATACTGACTAAATGATTGGAATGAAAGAAATGATTGATAAGGTTGACTTTGATTTTTTGCCTATTCTAAAATCCAATAACCTTACTTCTTCAGGCTAGGCAATCCTGTCTTTGCTAAAATCTCATTTGCCCTTTTCATCTTTTCAGGAAATAAGTCTTTCCCTCTAAATTTTTCCAAACGCTTGTCAAGGACAATAATAGGCACTTTTGATTTGTTTAATTTCTCTATGGTTTGTTCTACTGTCATATACTTCATTGATTTTGTTTTTTTGCTAATAAAAATGCTTCATAATCTTCTCCTATTATAAATTCTTCCCACTGTTCTTCTTTGTTGTACCCCAAAACTATGAAATCTATCTTGATTTCTGCTAAGTTATTAGTAATACCCATTCTATACAGCCTCGTTCTTACATTAGTACTTCCAGTTGCAAGAATCCAGGCATTTGGATATTTCTCTGTAAAGGCATAAACTGTAGAAGCAACAGTGGCTAAAACCTTCAGACTATCCCCATTGTTTGTTACTATTAGATCGTTTATTCCATTTGTGATTTCTTCATAATCTCCAAAGCCAAGATTGTATACGTTTTCTGTTGACGTCTCCGTATAAACTACCATCTTTTTAATGAATCCTTTCGATCCTTCGCTAATAAACTCATAGACTAGAAATAAATCTTCAGACCGATAACTATACTTAGGATGCTTCATTAAAACTTTCGACGAAGTTATACCCTTAGGTTAAACTTTGAATTTTATTCAATTAATAACCTAAAAACAAGTAGTAGTTTCTCGCTATGATGAACAACCTTTTGAAGGTTGTTCACCGTGCACGTTCCTTATTCTACGTAGTAAACAATTTCTTTTTCCAACTCAATTGGTTCTCCATTGGGTTTTTTCCAAGAAATTTTTGTACGAATTGTATGTCTTCCTTTTTTATCAGAAACTTTCATTTTATAAATGGCTACACCATTGGTGCTATCGTTAATTGGTATTTCTTTGTTTCCAATCGTAAACTTTGCATTTGGATGATATTCAAATCTACCAATGCCAGCTGTTATTTCTAAAATATTATTAGGCTTAAGTTGCTCTGAATTTTGAGTGATGAGAGCATAATATTTATCAAAAATGAGATCTCTATAACCACAGTCTTTATTAATTTTATCTATCAATTTAACTTCAGCATTTAAAACATCTTGCTCTATAGAATTTATAAAAGCTAAAGTTTGATTTTTAGATGCAACTTTTAAAAGTTGGTTATTGAATTCATTTCTATTCATATTCTTGAACCCTATTAAAGTATCTATGTCTAATATACTATTCCCAAAGACCTCATTCCTAGTGTCAATTTTTACCAATGTTGCTTCAAATGTTCTTAGTTTCTCAAATAAACTATCCTTGTCTTCTAGTTTTTCATTGTTGTTTACCCTATCCACAAGTTTTTCTAGATAATCAGTCAACTTGTCACACAGATTTACAATTGAATCTGCTTTGGGTTTATAGATGTAAGCGGTATCTCTCGTTTCTGGATTATGCTTTTTACTTTCAATATTAGCCATAATATCTTTTATAGCATTTTTAGCAATTTTATGTGAAGAGATAAATGCCATTTTGGAATAATTGTCCAAGCCCTCTTCAACTTTCTCCTTCTGATGACAAGAAATAAGAATAGTAGATATAATGAAAACTACTAGAATTGATTTGATTGCCATATTTAATTGTTTTTTCCGTTGTAAATATAAGAATCCAGTTCAAATTTAGTTACATCTCAGAAGTTTCCACCACCTTCCACTCATTCCATCGCTATATTCACCGTCTTAAAGAAATCTATTCAATTCACGGGTTTTAAATGTCACCCATTCGCTTTTCTTTTGGTTATCCAACTGCTACTTACCGTACTAAATGGTTGTTGCAAATTATTGTCTCACTTAACTTCTATAAAAAAATTTACTAAATAATTTCATTCCTTCTTTCATAACATACATACACTATTTATCCCTCTCTAGCTATTGTACATCCTCCATTTTAACGTGTTTCTTTATTTATTTCTTGCACGATTAGATTGTTTCAGAACTAATCGACTTAGTTCTGAACTAAAGTGAAAACTTTCAGAAATAATCGACTTAGTTCTGAACTAAAGTGAAAACTTTCTGAAATAATGGACTTAGTTCTGAACTAAAGTGAAAACTTTCTGAAATAATCGACTTAGTTCTGAACTAAAGTGAAAACTTTCTGAAATAATCGACTTAGTTCTGAACTAAAGTGAAAACTTTCTGAACTAAACGACTTAGTCACGAATCAGCGTAAATTATTTAAGAAAAAAAGTAGGAGCGTTCAAATTCTTCTTTACCAGAAAGTAGTTTATACAAGAATATCCGACAAAAAATGTTTTATACTAGAGCCGATACGGGATGCTTGCTTTTTTTAGATATAAATAAAGATTTGAATGATTAGTTAGTAAAAATTTTCCTATTCCAACAAAAGAAAGGTGCATTCACTCTTATCTAACAACTAATAACTAACCACTAGTTACTTGTTTATATAATAGATGCTGTCCACCACATAATCTGTATTGCCACGCCAAGGAAGAACGCCCAGATAATGCTTGTAATGTAGCTCCATTTCCTTACCAGAATTCTCCAATAGTTTCTTGGAAACCTGCTCATTTTCTACACTAAATTCAAAAACATTACTCTCCACATTTACCCTAAAGCCGCTCTGTATCAATATACCTTCCCAGGTTTTAAATACATAGCCCTTACGCTGAAAAGTATTGAGATGTCCCGCCTTAGTACCCTCTGCAAAAACAAAGAAGTACCTGGAATAAACAAATATCATCAAAGCCACAATGGCAATGGTAAGCGTGATGGTGAGTGTCTTCTTCATAGTTGTTAGTTATTAGTTATTAGTGGTTAGTGATTAGTGATTAGTTATCAGTTATCAGTGGTTAGAAATAAGCGATTAGCATATTATTAGTCATTAAAAAATATTAAGTCCTAACAACTAACCACTAACAACTATAAGCCGTATTTATCAACCATATAAATAAGTGCAGCAATGTTTACAGCACCGAGTAATAATTCGCGACGGTTTACGTTTTCAAATACATCACTACGAGCATGGTGAATATCAAAATACCGCTGACTATCAGGATTCAATTCTGCAACAGGGGTTTTAAAAGCAGCTTCTAAAGGCTCGGTATCTGCACCGCCGCCACCTGCTACAAAAGCACTACCACCATAAGGCTCAAACAAAGGCTTCCATGCATTTAGCTTCCACCATGTTTCGGGTGCCACATGAAAACTAAATCCCCTTGGGGTAAAACCACCTGCATCACTTTCGAACCCAAAGATGTGTTTCTCCCCTTTTAGCTTTGCTTCGGCAGCATACTTTTCGGCTCCTCTCCCACTCTTTTCTTCATCGGCAAACAACACAAAACGGATGGTATGCTTAGGCGTATAACCAAGTGCTTTAAACACACGCAACACCTCCATGGTATGCACTACACCTGTGCCATCATCGTGCGCACCTTCGTTCACATCCCAACTATCCAAATGTCCCCCCACCGTAATTATTTCTTCGGGATGTTCGGTTCCTTTCAGCTCGGCAATCACATTATTAGCAGGCGCATCGGGCAGCATTTGTCCGTGGGTAGTGATGTTTAGCTTAACCGTTTTAGACATTTGCGCCAACTTCCAAAGCTTATCTGCATCTTGCAAGCCAATGGCCGCGGCAGGAATCTTAGGAAAAGAATCATTATAATCCATAGAACCAGTATGCGGATTATTATCGGTAGCAATACTCATGGAGCGTACTATCATACCCACCGCGCCATATTTGGCAGCACGGCTAGCACCCGTCCAACGGTATTTTCCAGCATCGGAGTAAGAAAGAAAAGTAGAGATATTGGTAGGATTGAAATGGTAATTATAAAAAACAATCTTTCCCTTCACCTTGTCCTTATATTTTTCCAATTGATCAAAGTCGTTCACCGCAAATAGCTCAGCAGTAATACCCTTTTCGGTAGGTGTGCCCAATGAGTTACCCAAAGCATACGCATCTAATGGAATTATTTGCGGCTTATTGTTTACGGTAGTAACCGCCACTTTATCGCCTTTACCATTACGCACCCAATGTGGCACCATGCAGGGTTGCAGATAAACTTTATCGGCTCCCATTTTATCGAAAGTTGCCTTGCCCCACACAACAGCCTTATTAAACTCTGGCGAACCGGCCAAGCGACCACCGATAGTTTTGGTAAGCTGACGCAGTAAATCGTACGCTTTACCATTTTGCAATATATCATCGCTGATACGCTTTATAAAGATGGAATCATCGTTGCTTTGGGCAAAAACAATTGCCGGAAAGAGAAAACTGAGAAACAATACTTTTTTCATAGGGATAAAAATAAAAGGAAATGGTTATATAATGGCGATTAATAAAGAATTTCCTCAACACATAGGCACAATAGGCACATAGAAAAGTAAAATAAGGTGAGAAACGTTGCACTTTAAGGCTTTATAGGCATTAATGTAATTTACAACTACTTCTATTATACACTTCTTTTTCAACACATAGGAGGAACATAGGGAGATAGGAAACATAGACTATGCACACTAAGTTTCCTATCTCCCTATGTTCCTCCTATATAACTTTTTCAAAAAAACGTTGGTTAATGCTACGAAGTAGCATTCTCTATGTGTCCTTTTTCTCAAACTACTTACACACTAAACCTATGTTGACTATGTGACTATGAAACCTATGTGTTTAAACTCTTTACTTCTCCATAAGCTATATAATTTGGAAACATTAGCCCCTAATCTTTAACTATGTGTTGAATATTTTTTTGTTCTAATTTAATCTAGCGATATTATAAGTATTAGCTGACTTTTGCCGTTGATTATACAATGATAGCTCCATGAAACAAATAGGAATAATATCGGATACACATAGCTTTCTGGATGAAGCGGTATTTAAACACTTTGAGACCTGCGACGAGATTTGGCATATCGGCGACTTTGGTGACCCAATAGTAGCAGAGAAACTCAGTGCCTTTAAACCTTTGAGAGGCGTATATGGAAACATAGATGAAGCCGCCATCAGGGAGCAATATCCGCTGAATGAATGTTTTGTGTGCGAGGATGTAAAGGTATTGATGACGCATATTGGCGGCTATCCGCCCAAATACAATCCTATGAGTAAGGCACTGATAAAGCAACACCAACCGCAACTGTTTTTGAGTGGGCATTCTCACATATTGAAGGTGATGTACGATGATGCTTTTAAATGCCTACACATTAATCCCGGTGCTGCTGGCAAACATGGATGGCATACCGTGCGCACGCTTGTACGTATAGCTATTGATGGAAATGATATTAAGAAATGCGAGGTGATAGAACTGGGTGGAAGGTAAAAATTAACCACAAGGAACACAAGGGTTTTCACTAAGGACACAAAGGTTAAACTATGTATAGTTTCCCTTATTTTTCCTTGTGTACTTTGTGATAAACTTTGTGTTCTTTGTGGTTAAACCCTACAACTCCACTGGCGGCAACTGCTTACAGTTATGTAGCCTATAAACTTTAAACCACCTCACCATCTTGCCACATCGTGTTTGGTTGATGATTACAGGATTTTCTATTGTGGAATAATAAGCTCCATAAACTTCCTCCACCTTTACTGGCAGATTTGAGGGTACAATACAATAGGCATCATCGCCCAACTTAATGGGGGGCATCTCCTTATTTAGCCAAGCAAACTTGTGAATATCGGTCAGTTTGCCTACACCAATAACGGGCTGCCCCGTTTTCCTTGCCACATAAAACAATAAATGCCCTGCCGGGAACCAGTTGTTGGCGAGTATTGGCGTATTGGGTTTCATGATTCCCGCTGCTATATCTTTTTCTTCCAATGCCTTAAAGTCTTTCCCAAAGTTGTCCCACCCACTAATATCAAGGGTTAGGTTATTGGCACCATAGTTTTCTGTTTTATCGCTGCCGCCCACATTAAACGTTGCAAACTGCGCCATACAAATACCCACCACCAATATAAAAGCAACAATGCCACCCCCTATTTTAATAAACAGTGGGAAGACGGCGTCTGTCTTTGAACCTAAATAAGCGGCAGCAAAAAAGTATAAGGGAATGAATCCTGGCCCACTCCAATGCGGCAACGAAGGATTGAGCAAGGCGATGACCCAGAAAAAGAGTATCATCGGTATGCCCATGCAGATAAGCCAAGTATTAACTTCGCTTTTAAAGATGCTTTTATTACGCAGGAAGAAGAGTGCGGCTACCACAATAAGGATATAGACTACAGGGTTTTGGTAAGCGAACTCGCCCAATATCTCTTGCAACAATCCATCCCACAACAAAGAAGTATGCGATACCCTTTCGGAATGGAAACGATAGGTAATAAAGTTGTTCTGAATATTCCAATAGACAATAGGAAGGAAACAAACTAACGTGATGATGAACCCGATATACAACCGCCAATTGAGTAACCATTTGGGACTTTTCAACAGAATAAACAATCCAAAGCCCGCCCACAAATACAAACCATGAACCTTGCACAAACAAGCCAAGCCAATCAACAATCCCAACCCCAACCAATAGCTTGTCTTTTTATCTTTTTCTAGAACTATTAGTTGACTCATTAAATACAAGGATGCCGTCCAGAAGGGCATCTGTGGACTATCAGGCAATATAAAAAGCCCCGCTATAAATCCTGTATACACCGCCGTGTTGTAAACAAGTGCGGCGTACCAACCAGTCTTCTCATTGGCAATTGTCTTGCCCGTCAGGAAAATAAAATAGGAACTGATGGCGCAGCCAATGATTGCCCCCATCCGAAGCGACACACCAGAAGCCCACCATAAATTGAGGGAAGTAAGGCGGATGAGCAGCCCCACCATTGGCGGATGGTCGAAGTGATTAAAGTCCGGTTGCAAGGCATAGGTCCAATAATAAACCTCGTCATTGCCCAACTCTACAAAGGCTGCCACAATTACTTTAAGGATGGCTGTTATCAGCAGAAACCAAAGCAAACGCTTCTTATAGTTTATTTCCATGAACTAATATTAGAGAAACTTTACCACGAAGTACACAAAGAAAAACAAGGATCAAAGGATTTCCCCTAGTGTTTCTTTGTGAAAACCTTTGTGTTCTTTGTGGTTAAAAAACTATTTGAATAGACTAGTCAATGTATTTATCAAATCTGATCCTCGTAAATCTTTCCCAATTATTTTACCACTTGGGTCAATCAATACATTGGCAGGAATTGCCTGTATACCATATTGTGCGGCTATTGGGCTTTGCCATCCTTTCAGGTCGCTCACTTGTGTCCAAGTTAGGCTATCTCTAGCCACCGCCCTTTGCCACGCATCCTTACTATCATCTAATGAAAAGCTAAGGATGGTAAAGTTTTTGTTTTTAAACTGCCCATAAGCCTTCACTACATTCGGATTCTCCTCTCTACACGGTCCACACCAACTAGCCCAGAAATCAAGCAACACATACTTACCTCTAAAGGAAGAAAGTGTAGCCTTTTTACTATCAATGGTAGCAGCCGTAAAGTCGGGAGCACTAGTACCAACGGCAGTAGTTTTTAATCGGTCAATAATATTCTTCAGTTTAAGCGCATAATAAGATGATTGAATGGAAGCATCCAGATTACCATAAGCAGCTTCCGCAGCATCCAAATTGGTTTCGTAACTATTTATTTGATAAGCCAAATATGCGGAGACAAAGCTCTTTGGATTGTTCTTTAAGTGCTGATTAATTGCCTTATTCTCTTCGGCTTCCAAAGCCATGGCGGCCTGCTGAACACGTTTGACGCCAACCGTATCTTTTGAAGCATTAAGTTGCTTAATATTATCGCTTAGTGCCATCATTTTAGGCCCATAAGATTTAATAATTGCCATCACCTCTTGTAGGTTCTTGTTGCATTCACCTCCTTTGATAGTTGCATTTTGCAAGTCGGTCTTCTTAGCCGTAATTTCTATGTTACCTAGTTCTACAAAGAAATTAATTCCTTGCTGCTGACCATCAGGAGAAACCATTTTAGGTAAATAAATAGTAGCAGATAGCGGCTCTGTGATAGTTCCTTTAAAACTAAAGCTACCATCGGAAGACAAGTAGGCGGTATCAGGTTTAACTTCCTCTGCCATCTGACGACAAACTATCATCTCACCCTTTTCTGCCCCATCAATCTTTCCGGTAATGGAATAGTTGCTTGTATCGTCGGCATTATTGTTTTTGCAAGAAACGCCAATCAACAACAATGCAAAAAGAGCCAGACTTATTTGTTTCATAATATTTTGTTTTATGTTACTAGTAACCTGCAACTTGCAACCTGTATCTTGTAACTAGTAACTGTTCACTGCCTTAGGCAACACTTCATTCAATTTCATCGTCAAATCCCTACCCCTCAAGTCAGCCGCAATTATCTTCCCAGTTGTATCAATCAACACATTAAATGGAAGGGCAGTTACTTTATACTTATCCACCACAGGGCTTTTCCATTCTTTCAGGTCGCTTACGTTTAGCCAGTAAAGGTTATCATTATCCAAAGCCATTTTCCATTGGTGCATGTTCGAATCCAATGAAACACTTACCACTTCAAGCCCCCTTCTTCTGTACAATCTATAGGCTTTCCCTACGTTAGGGTTTTCTTCCCTGCAAGGCTTACACCAGCTAGCCCAGAAGTCTAATAGAACATACTTACCCTTAATGCTATCCAAAGAAAAAGGTCTGTTATAGTTATCCGTCATGGCAAACAAAGGAGCCTGCTTATTCAACAAGGCATAAGGTGCGGGCGTTTGTTTTATTTGCTGCGCAATGATGGTCTCCAAAAAACCAATAGGCTTATAATTCTTATACTGCTCTTTGGAAGCCGCTATCAGCTTTGCGATGTTTATCTTATCCATGGTGGCGAAAGACTTTGCTAACAGATAAGATTTAAGCGCAGGATTTATCGCTTGCTGCACATTGGCAGTAATCAGGTCATTGATTGTTTTAAGCGCAGCATCCTTTTCTTGCTTATAAGTCAGCACCACACTATCCGCTGCTTCTGTCTTTTGAATAGAATCATACACCGCAACCTTATCAACCACGTTTTTATAGTTGTTGCTATACGAATCCAGAAAAGTATGCAGTTGAATGCTTGAAGGAGAACCCTCAACCGTGTATTGTTTGTAATGGTCAGCGTCTAGGGTGATGTTGATGTTGGGAACATCATTAATCAGATAAACTTCTGGTCCATTATCAATACTCAGCACAAACAATGCTTGATCGAAAGGCATAAATGTTTTCAGATAAAAACTACCATCCTTACCAATAATACCCGTATCAATCAGCACAGGGTTTTGGTTACCTATTTCCAGTTGCTTAAGCGAAAGCTTGGTGCCTTTTGCGTGAACAATCTTGCCCTTTATTTCGAAGTAAGCGTGTTTGTTCTTGCAGCTAGTGCCAGCAACCATCAATGCAATTAGTATTACTAAATATCTCATAATTTATTTTTAACCACAAGGAACACAAGGCTTCCACTAAGCACACAGGGTCTATAACTTATAATTTATAACTCATAATTCATAACTTAACCCAACTTCTTCTGCAACAACTCCGTCACCACTTTAGGGTCAGCTTTTCCTTTACTTAGTTTTTTCACTTCTCCCACAAACAATCCTATCAATCCCTTCTTGCCTTTTTTATATTCCGCTACTTTATCGGGCATCTTGCTGATGGCTTCATCCACCCAACCTTCCAGTTCGTTGGTGTCGCTTACTTGCAACAGGTTCAACTCTTCAGCCACCTGCAATGGTTGCTTATCTCCCTGCAACAAAACTGGAAATATCCTTGTTGCCGCTACCGAGAAGTTTACCTTGCCTTCATCAATCAATTGTATCAATGCCCCCAAAGTCTTGGCAGGCAATTTCAACGCACTAATGCTCAGGTTACTATCATTTAAGTATTGCTTTATCGGACCTGTTATCCAATTTACGATGGCCTTGTAATTCTTGTTTTCTTTTGCTACAGCATTAAAGTAATCGGAGGTTTCTTTTTCATCACACAACTGTGCGGCATCGTAAGCACTCAATCCAAAGTCTTGTTGATAACTGGCAATCAACTGCTTTGGCAACTTTGGCAAGGCTTCCTCTATTCCTTTTATAAATTCATCGGTTAAATGAAAAGGAGATAAATCAGGACAAGCAAAATAGCGATAGTCATTTGCTTCTTCCTTGTCACGCATCGAGAAGGTAGTATCGTTATCCGCATTAAAGCTGCGTGTTTGTTGCACTATCTTCCCTCCGTCTTCCACAATGGCAATCATCCGTGCAATTTCATAATCTATTGCCTTCTTTACGTTGCGAATGCTGTTCAGGTTCTTCACTTCCACCTTGGTACCCAATTCCTTTTCGCCCTTCAACCTTATTGACACATTGGCATCGCAACGAAGGCTGCCTTCCTCCATATTACCATCGCACACGCCAATCCATTGCACCAACTTTCGCACTTCAGTCACGTATTGATACGCTTCTTCGCTACTGTACAGGCAGGGTTCGGTCACTATTTCTATTAGTGGCACACCAGCACGGTTCAGATCCACACAGGTATAATCATCCTCAATATCATGAATGCTTTTGCCAGCATCTTCCTCCAAATGAATCCTGTTTAGCTCCACATCCTTAGCCCCTTCACTAGTGGTGATGGGTACAATACCACCTTTGCAGATGGGCGTTGTGTGCTGCGAAGTCTGGTAACCCTTCGGTAAATCTGGGTAGAAATAGTTTTTACGGGCAAAGTAATTGTCCTTCACAATCTCGCAGTTGCAGGCAAGTCCCATCTTGATGGCATACTCCACCGCCTTCTTGTTAGTTTTGGGCAGCGTACCCGGATGCCCCATTGTGATGGCACTGATATGCGTGTTTGGCGCACCACCAAAAGCGGCACTGTCGCCACAAAACAATTTACTTTCCGTTTGCAGTTGCGCATGAATCTCCAACCCAATCACCGCTTCGTATTTGCCCCCGTCCCCTAAAGGGGTGTTTATAGTTGCCGTTTCGTTTGTATTTGTCATATATAATTATCGAAATAAGAGCCGCAAAAGTATTGTAAACGGCTTTATGGTGAAGAAGGAGATTTTGGGTGAGGGAATCTAGAGATTGTTCTCTACGTCAGAAGGCGACTTTACTATCAGTTTAAATTTGCCATTTATAAAGAAAGTGTCTTTGGTTATAACATCTTCATTTGGGTTATCATGATTTTTATATTTGAACAATCCTTTATAAGATAGGTCGCAAATAATTGTATCCCCAAGTTTAGGAGCAAACTTATTCACAATAAGCTTTTGAAATATTGGATAATATTCAGTTGGACTCATATCATCATGATTTTCTACTGCATTAATTTTAAATTTGTTGTTTACAACAATTAATTCTAGCCAATTTAAGGATGTTCCAACATATTCTTTCAAAAAAATCTTGATTGAATCATTTACTTTTTTACAAGAACCATCATTTTCTATATAGAAGTGATTGCTACCATGCCTACGACTCGAAATCATTTGATCGTATGTTATAATTCTGAGAGTATCATTTATTGTTTTTATAAGGTTAGGATTGATAATTACTATTGTATCTAATAGTTGGCTTGATTCTAACTTTTTATTTTTATTAATTGAGCAGGAAGCCAGAATGAATACAAATGATATGATTGATGTAATAAGTAATGCTTTCATTTTTTTAATTTTTTAGACTCTCTCACACCAACAAATCTACTTTCTTTCGGCATATCCTGTGGTTTAAATCCGTCAGGTCTTTACAAAAGGAAGGCTTCGCTTTGAGCGAAACCTTCCATAGTTCGTTAGTCTACTTTATAGTTTTACTTTCAACTTTGGTCCCGTAAATTGAAAACCACATTTTTCATAAAACAATACAGTCCTTTCCCATCTTTTTTCAGTCGGGGCAGTTACATATATTCTTTTCCAACCCCTTATTTGTCCTATTGCTTTTACCTCCTCCATCAAGAGCAATCCTACTCTGTTAGAGCGAAACTCAGGGATAACATACATTTCATCTATCGTTCCATAGCTGCCTCCTGCATAAATGGCCTGAGATTCTGTTAGCGTTATTATTCCAACTGCGTTTCCTAATTCACTTTTAGCTAGATAGATTGCTGTCTTTTTTGAATTGATAATATTCTCTATTAATTCTTCATTCACAAAAACAATCGAATCAGCTTCCTCGCCAAGTTCTAGATATAGTTCTTTTAATAAAGCTATTATTGTGTTTATCTCTTTCGCACCTGCTTGTATTATACTGATAACCATACTTACTTTTTTCTCACCCACAAATCTACTTTCTTTCTGTATATCTGGTGGTTTAAACCTGTTAGGGTTATGAACCCTATAAAGGTTGGCAGAAGGCGTTTTTTGTACTAGACAAGTGTCTTTTCAACCTAAAATACCTTCCTTAAACTCATATAAATCACCCTTTGAATGACTTTAAGGGCGCTTTGAATGACTTTAAGGGCGCTTTGAATGATTCTAAGGGCGCTTTGACTGACTTTAAGGGCGCTTAGAATGACTTTGAGGACGCTTAGAATGATTCTGAGGACGCTTAGAATGACTTTGAGGGGATAATTATTAGTTCAAACTACTCCATACCTACCTTCTTTGAGCATATCGGGTGATTTATTTTCCTTACAAAACAATTGAAATAACGATGAAAGGCATCTACTTCATATACAAACTTCATTTCAGTTTCTTTAGTCTTAATGGGTCTTACCTAAATGGTTGCAGAAGGCAAATATTCATACTCGGGGTTTTCTTTAGCAATTTCTATCGCCTCTGCCATATCATTTGCCATTATATGGTAAAACTCACTTGCACTTCCTTGGTTGAGTGTATGAAAATGCTTGCCCAATGGCCTTCTTTTCCAAATATAACCTCACCTTCCCTCACAATTGGCTGGCCGGCTATCAGCTTTCCAGCAGCATTTAGTTTGTCAATATATATTTTCGTACTTTTTAATGAATGCCAAATCCTCTTCGACAAATAAGGCCGCTTTTGCATCGCCGGCATTGCAGATGTAGAACATAAACTCTTTTATAAACTTTCTCTTTATTTTTTAATCAATAGACCTCTTCGACAATTCATTTCATATTCTCTTTTCTGGTTTCTCAGTGCCTCTGTGGCATTTTTTATTTAATTTATGGGTATTCCATTTGCCACAAATGTCACAGAGAAAGGTGAAATTTTATTTATTGTTTACAAGTGAGATCCAATCGTCGAAGAGGTCTTTTGAAGTGTAACAATTACTTCTTTTTTGTTGATGCTTACCACCTGCTATCATGCTGCAAACCATCAACTACTATGGTAGATGCCACCAACTTTCATGGCATGCCATCAATTTTGTTGATGACTGCCATCAACTCTTACGGTAGTTGCCACCAACTTTCATGACGTGCCATCAAATTTGTTGATGGCTGCCATCAACTCTTATGGTAGTTACCACCAACTTTCATGGCGTGCCATAAGTTTTGTTGAGGGCTGCCATCAACTCTTATGGTGGTTGTCACCAAACTTCATGGTGACTGCCATCAATTTTGTTGAGGCTGCCATCAACTCTTATGGCGGTTGCCATCAAGTGTTATTGTGGCTACCACCATCTTCTATAATTCATTTCACTAAACTTGTTGAAGACTACCACAAAAATTCATGTTGGCAACTATTAAATGTTACGGTGGCTATCACCAGATCAATAGGTAGTGATAATTAGACCTCTTCGACAATTCATTTCATATTCTCTTTTCTGGTTTCTCTGAGCCTCTGCGGCATTTTTTATTTGATTTATGGGTATTCCATTTGCCACAGATGACACAGAAAGAACAGAGAAAAGAAATATTTATTCTATTTTATTCACGAAAACCAATTGTCGAAGAAGTCTAATCACAAATCAACTTTTTTAAATTAGGTGTAGTTTATAACCCCAAAATTTTAAGTTATTATCTTATAAACAATCATGTTTATAATCTGAAACAACCGCTTCAACTACCAATAATCTAATCATTGAAGGCAAAACAACTATCCCCTAACACATTAATTCCCTTAATTTGCCGCCATGAACTATTTTCAGCTTTTATATTATGCCGCCGATTATGGATTGCGCATCTATAAACAGCTTTCGTTTATAAAATCGTTCTTACTTCCCAAAGTTGATGCTGCCTGCAACGAGTACGGCTATCATCCTTCCAAAAAAGAAAAAGATAAAATACGCTTTTATTACCCGCTGTTTAACCATGTGGTTAATTGCGAAACGTATCTTACTATCAAAAACAGAGCGTTAACCCTTGCCGAAACCGAGAGGCTGGCATTGGTAAGTGTATCTGCAACTTTGTACGATGATTTTATAGATGAGGAGAAATGGAGTAGCGAAAGGCTGGTAGAAATATTTGAAAAGCGTATTCCAATAGCAGAACGTACGCCTAAAATAAATGTACTGATGGCAATTGATGATGAACTGAAAAGGATTTATACCCCAACAGATTTTTATAATTATAGCCTGAAACTGGCCATCGACTGGCAAATAACTTCGGCTAAACAATTGGATAGCAACATTACCCTAGAGGAGATTTTGTATATTTCTAAAGAAAAATGTGGCAATAGTTCTTTGCTGTGGGCGAGTATTTTAGATGAAGATTGGACGGAAAATGACAAACAGTTTATTCATCAAAGTGGCTTTGTAGGGCAATTGATTAATGATGCTTTCGATGCAATAAAAGACATTCAGGATGGCGGATATACCTACATACGCAAAGCTGCATCGGTGGCAGCGGCTAAGGAAATTTTTATAAATGAATGTAAAAAACTTAACCAAACAGTAAGGGATTGCGACGTAGCTGAAGAGAATAAATTGAAAACAATTAGGCGGATGGCTTGCATACATGCATTTGGATTGGTAGCTCTGGAGCATCTACAAAAAATAGATAAAAAATATACTAAGCCGATAGATTGGCAGCAGGTAAAACGCAGTGACCTGATAACCGATATGGAATTTTGGAGTAACAGACTCAGCGTTTTTAAACATGCAGTCTTCTTATCGAGACTTTAATATAGTTGTTAGTGGTTAGTTATTAGTGGTTAGAAATCGCTAAAAAACTAACCACTAATAACTAAACACTAATAACTAAGAAAATGGGTATCGTATTATTTGATAATAAAAACAGGCGTTTACTAAATCCCTTGGTAAAAACAAAGGCAGTAGCGTCTTTGAGAATGGGAATAGCCACCGCCAAAGAGAGATGGGAACAAGTAACGGGGACAAAAGTTTTTGTACATACCGAAAACTACCTAATGCCACTTTATGAACCCATAGAACCCGGCAGACATATATGGATAGACAGCTCGGTACTACTTACGCAAGAACTTTTCAGAGCTGTAATAGAGCTGAAAAAAGGAGAAGCATTGGCTGATAAGGAAGGATTGATAGCAGGAAATAGTGATGAACCATGGGAAACCTTTGACGTGAAACGTACACTTGCATGGTTTACTGGCACTATTAAAGCCATTAAAACTATCAGGATTCAATTGCCCCATCAAATCTTTTTATGGAATGAATGGTTTATCAAAAGTGACTATTCATATTTCACCAACGATAGAGATTCACAATATATTTCGTCTACAAATACACTCATTAATCCATCAAATATATTTACAGAAGCAGGCGTTACAATGGAACATTGCACACTGAATGCCTCTGCTGGCCCAATATATATTGGTAAGAATGCTACACTTATGGAAGGTTGTTTTATAAGAGGGCCTTTTGTGTTGGGTAATAATTCATTGCTAAAAATGGGAACTAAAATTTATGGTGCTACTACATTTGGGCCTAACTGCGTGGGCGGTGGCGAAATAAAAAACGTGGTATTGCAAGGCAATAGCAATAAGGCACACGATGGTTATCTGGGCGATAGTGTTATAGGCGAATGGTGCAACTTTGGGGCAGGTAGTAGCAATAGCAACGTGAAGAACACGGGAGGAAAAGTGCATTTATGGAATGAAGGCATGAACGACTTTGTAGATGCAGGTCAGAAGTGTGGGGTAATAATGGGCGATTACAGTAGGGCAGCCATTAATAGTAGCATCAACACGGGGTCGGCCATTGGTGTATGTTGCAATGTTTTTGGGGAAGGGTTGCTGCCGAAAGTTATTAAAGACTTTAGCTGGGGCTTAAAGGAAAAATACATTTTTGATAAGGCACTAAGCGACATCAATAACTGGAAAAAAATGAAGCATCAAACATTAAATATTGAGCAAATACAAGTACTTCAACAAATATTCGAAAAAGCTTAGTGAATGACTACGCTTCATTTACATATCACCCTGCCAACAACCAAAACAACTGAATAAATTGAGAATCCTATAAAGAATTAATTCGTGAACCAAAGGTTTAGTCATGCAATAAATCCAAATCAGGTTGTGCGTACTTATAAACCTTGAAGTAAATGGTTGTGTTGGTTTGGTAAATCCCTTCAATACCAGAGATGTTATTGATAAAACTTACCAAATGGTCATTATCCCTACACATTACATCAACTTCAAGGTCGTAGTCGCCCGATGTTCCTGCAAGAAAACTTACTTCGGGAAGCGTTAGTATTTTAGAAACTACTTGTTCTTTCAATGTAGCGGGTCTTACATAAATAGCTATGTGGGCATACGACCTAAAACCAACTTTATCAGGGTTTACACGTCCTATTATATTTACAGTACCATCTTCTATTAGCTTATTTACTCTTGTTCTGATGGTTCCTACAGATACATTCAACTTTTCTGCCATAACGGTAAAAGATTCTCTTCCATCTTTCTGCAAGCACGATAAAATCGAGAAATCTAAATCATCAAGAGTGACACTGTTTTTGCTCATTTTAAAATTCTATTTTATAGTAGGTCATTACACTTTTGGTGCTGTTAATTTCGAAATATTAAATCAAAGAAAACTTATTCCTTCCAAATTAACAACATCTATTAAAAAAAAATAAAAAATATTCATTTTAAAGGGCAGTAAAGATAATATTTTGAGTGCATAACATTTATGCCAATCAGGCTTTGTCAAATATGTAACTATAAAATAAAAATATAATAGTTTTTTTGGTTTAAAAGTGTAATTATTTTACTTTTACTGTCTTATTTTAAAATTTAGATAAAGAATACACGAAATAATGAAGTATCAAGCGATTAAGAATTATGTAAATGGACAGTTTGTAGAAGCTTCTACAGATAGAAAAATGGATGTTATATCTCCAATAGATGGTAAACACTTATCTACAGTTCCAATGAGCACTTATGCCGATTTGGATAGTGCGGTGGCGGCTGCGAAGGAGGCATTTCCTAAATGGAGCCGTACTCCAATAAAAGAAAGAGTACAAATATTTTTTCGTTATAGAAGTTTATTAGAGAAGCATTTGGTTGAATTAGCCGAATTGTGTAGTGAAGAAAATGGAAAGATTTATAGTGAATCGTTGGCGGAAATAGAGAAATGTATTGAGCTAACTGAGTTTGCTGTTTCATTGCCTCAGTTGGTTACGGGTGAAGTATTGGAAGTGAGTAGAGGGGTAGAATGCCGTACAGAACATGCTCCACTAGGCGTTGTGGCAAGTATTGTTCCCTTCAACTTCCCTTCAATGGTACCCAACTGGACAATGCCCAATGCACTTGCTTTAGGTAATTGTATGATTATAAAACCATCAGAAAGAGTGCCTCTAAGCTGTGGAAGAATTGCTGAGCTATTAAAGGAAGCTGGTTTGCCAGATGGGGTATTCAATATTATTAATGGTGATGTAGAAATAGTAGAAGCAATTTGCGATCATCCAGGAATTGATGCGGTATCTTTTGTAGGATCTACCAAAGTAGCAAAGATTGTTTATCAACGTGCTACAAGTAATCTTAAAAGATGTTTGGCATTGGGCGGTGCAAAAAATCACTTACTTGTTTTGCCTGATGCAATTCCTGGCATGACGGCGCAAAATGTAACGGCTTCTATGAGTGGTTGTGCAGGACAACGTTGTATGGCTGCTGGTGCAATGGTTGGTGTTGGAGCTATTGATCATATTGTAGAAAAGATTTGTGAAGAAGCAAGAAAAGTTATTCCGGGTGTAAACTTAGGGGCGGTAATCAGCAAAGAATCGAAAGAAAGAATCGAAAGATTTATTGATGAGGCCGAAAAAGATGGTGCTAAGATTTTGGTTGATGGAAGAAAGACAGTAGTTGAAGGTAAAGAAGCTGGCTATTACGTTGGGCCTACAGTAATTGATTATGTAACGCCAAACATGAGTGTTGCAAAAGAAGAAATCTTTGGACCGGTAATTTCAATTCTTCGTGTAGCAAATGTTGATGAAGCTTTGGCTATTGAAAACGCAAACCCTTATGGTAATGCAGCTAGTGTGTTCACTCAAAATGGTGGTGCAGCAAGATACATTATCGACCGTGCAAGTGCCGGTATGATTGGTGTAAATGTGGGTGTGCCTGTGCCGCGTGAACCATTCTCTTTTGGTGGTTGGAATGAAAGCAAGTTTGGCGTAGGTGATATTACTGGTAAGAGTTCAATAGAGTTTTGGACAAAACTAAAGAAGAGTACTACCAAATGGAATCCTGAAGCAGGTGTAAACTGGATGAGCTAGTAATTGTTTTTAATTTTAAGTTTTATATTTTGAATTATTAAAACTTAAAAGTTCAGCATATCAATTTAAAATTTATAATTCAAAATTTAAAATAATATAAAATGGTTAAGTCGGATGTATTGTCAGAAACACAGGAGATAATAGAAGATAGTCAGAATTATACGCTCTTTTCTTGGAGCAAACAAAAAGGAACCAATCCTATTGCTGTTAAATATGCAGAAGGGGTTTATTTATACGATTATGATGATAAGCGTTATATAGATTTTTCAAGCGGCTTGATGAATGTAAATATTGGCCATGGCGATCAACGTATAACCGAAGCAGTCGCTGCTCAGATGCAACAAGTTAGTTATGTAACCCCAAGTTGTGTGACCAAAGTGCGTGGTGATTTAGGCAAGAAGTTGGCGAAGATTTGTCCGGGCGATTTAAACAAAGCATTCTTCACACTTTGTGGGGCTACTTCTATTGAAAACGCTATTAAACTAGCTCGTTTATACACGGGCAAACATAAAATACTAAGCCGCTATCAAGCGTATCATGGCTCTACCAATGGGGCAATGACCGCAAGTGGTGACCCAAGAAAGCTTCCGGTTGACTCTCAACAATCACCCAATTTCGTTCATTTCGATTTGCCATATCTATATCGTTGGGATTATGGAGAAGAAAATTTATTGAAAGAAGCTGTTGCCTCTTTTGAAAGATTGTTAGAGTATGAAGGACCTGGAAATATCGCAGCCGTAATATTAGAGGGAGAGTCTGGAACTTCTGGTTGTTTGCATTATCCAAAAGGATATCTAAAAGCATTGAGAGCCATTTGCGATAAGCATGGTATCCTAATGATTATGGATGAAGTGATGAGTGGTTTTGGTAGAACAGGTAAATGGTTTGGCTTTGAGAATCATGGTATCATTCCGGATATGATTGCAATGGCTAAAGGACTTACATGCGGTTATTTACCTTTTGGTTGCTTAATGGTGAGCGATAAAATTGCTGCTAAATACGATGATGCAATGTTGCCTTTGGGTTTAACCTATTCTGCTCATCCAGTTTGTTGTGCGGCTGCCTTAGAAACGTTGAAAATCTATGAAGATGACAATCTGATAGAAAATACTGTTGCGATGAGCGAATACCTTAACGGACAAATTGAACTATTAAAAGCAAAACATCCAAGCATTGGCGATTGGAGAAACACTGGTTTATTGGGTTGTTTGGAAATAGTAAAAAACAGAACTACCAAAGAACCAATGGCTCCTTTTAATGCAAAACCAGCAGAAATGGTGGTGATGAACAAAGTAGCTGCAAAAATAAAAGAACTAGGAATGTACACTTTTGTGCGTTGGGGTTATATATTTATTGCGCCTCCTTTGTGTGTAACTAAAGAACAAATAGATGAAGGTTTGGCTATTATCAGCGAGGCATTATTGATTGCAGATGAGGCAGTCATCTAGTTATGAGTTATGAATGATGAGTTATGAGTAAAACCCAGAAATCGGTAAAACAATAATAGTTATGCTTCAAATCATAGCCCATTTATTAATTTTAAATTTATAATTCAAAATTTAAAATACATGATAGATTCTCCGCTATACAGTGAAGATCTTGCCCCAATAGCAAATGACAGAAGGAGTTGGCATACTTGGAATTATGCTGCTCTTTGGATAAGTATGAGCCTTTGTATACCTACTTACATGTTGGCGAGTTCATTGATAGAAGGGGGCATGAATTGGTGGGAAAGTATCTTGACCATCTTTATTGGTAATAGCGTGGTACTAATTCCAATGATTCTAAATGGTCATGCCGGTGCAAAGTATGGTATTCCTTTTCCAGTTTTTGCTAGGGCAAGTTTTGGAACTGTTGGTGCCAATGTACCTGCTTTACTAAGAGCTGTTGTTGCTTGTGGTTGGTTTGGCATTCAGACATGGATTGGTGGCTTTGCATTGTATCAAATGTTTCGTTTATGGATTCCTTCATTGGCTACTTTACCTATGATATTTCCTGAATCGTGGGGATTGCAAACAGGACCGGCAATTACGTTCATATTGTTTTGGATTATAAACATGTACGTGGTTTATCTTGGCGTAGAAAGTATCAAGAAGCTATTGGTGTTTAAAGCTTTCTTTTTGCCAGTTGCCGCTTTGGCTTTATTGTTCTGGGCAATAACTGCTGGTCATGGCTTGGGACCAATCCTTCAGCAACCTTCAAAGTTTATTGATGCTGCGAGATTCTTTAAGTTCTTCTTTCCTGCATTAACGGGAATGGTTGGCTTTTGGGCTACGCTCTCCTTGAATATCCCAGATTTTACTAGGTATGCAGTTAGTCAGAAAGCGCAGATTAATGGTCAGATTATTGGTCTTCCTCCTGCCATGACTTTGTTTAGTTTTATCGGGGTGGTGGTTACTTCTGCTACCACTATTATCTATGGAACAACCATCTGGGATCCTTTGGTGCTTGCTGGTAAGTTTGATAGTAAAATATTGGTAAGTGTTGCCATGATTGCGGTTGCCTTATCTACTTTGGCTACAAATATTGCCGCCAATATAGTTAGTCCGGCTAATGATTTTGCACATTTGGCCCCCTCTAAAATAAGTTTTAGAACGGGTGGTTATATCACAGGCGTTATTGGTATTTGTATCTTCCCTTGGAAGTTAATTGCCGATCCTACTGGCTTCATCTTTACTTGGTTGATTGGATATTCTAGTTTGCTTGGACCAGTTGGGGGGATTATGATTGCCGATTATTATTTTATCAGAAAAAAAGAATTACTATTAGCTGATTTATATAATCCAACTGGGATTTATAGTTTTACTAAAGGAATTAACCGTGGTGCAATCATAGCATTGTTTGCTGGCATATTTCCAAATGTGCCAGGGTTCCTAACAACTATCAAGGTGGTAGATGCCACGTTCTTTCCCGCATGGATAAATGGTTTATATAGCTATGCGTGGTTTGTGGGTTTCGGTATCAGTGCATTGGTTTACATATTATTGTTTAAGAAAAAATAATTTAACCGCAAAGAACACAAAGATTTTCACAAAGAACACACGGAAGATAAAGAATACAAATAACTTAAAGGCATTGTACAACTCACAAAGAATTAAATAAAATCTTTGTGCTCTTTGTGAAAATCTTTGTGTCCTTTGTGGTAAAACATATTATATGAGTACTTTAATTAAAAATGGAAGAATAATTACGGCCACCGATGATTACGTCGCTGATGTATTCATCGAAGGAGAAACCATCTCCGCTATTGGCAAGAACCTAAATGTTAATGCCTCTACCGTAATTGATGCGGCGGGTTTGTTGGTTATGCCGGGTGGTATTGATCCGCACGTTCATTTGGCCATGCCTTTCATGGGTACTTTTTCTAGCGATGATTATGAAACTGGAACACGTGCGGCTCTATATGGCGGCACCACAACGATTATAGATTTCGTATTGCAAACACAAGGAAAAAGTTTGCAACATGCGTTGGACGATTGGAATAGCCGTGCCAAAGGAACTGCTGTGGGCGACTACAGCTTTCATATAGCAGTTACTGATTTTAACGAGGATACAAAGAAAGAAATAAAGCATTTTATTGAGGAAGAGGGCATCACTTCTTTCAAAACATTTATGGCTTATAAGGGTGCTTTGATGATTGATGACAGGCAGATGGTGGGTCTGATGCAAGAGGTAAAAAAGCAAGGAGGCATGGTTACCGTTCATGCTACCAATGGCGATATGATTGACTTTCTGGTTGCAAAACATAAATCGGAAGGCAAAACGGCACCCTTATATCATTATTTATCTCAACCAGAAATTACCGAAGCAGAAGCTTCTTCTCGCTTTGCGGATATGATTCATTACACAGGTTGCCCCGGATATATTGTGCACCTAACTTGCGAGGGGGCATTGAATGCCGTTCGTAATGCAACCAGAAGAAATCAGCATCTTTTTGTAGAAACTTGTATTCAATATTTGGTGTTGGACGCTTCACTGTACGAGAATGATTTTGAAGGTGCCAAGTGGGTGATGAGTCCTCCGTTAAGAGAGAAAAAAGACCAGACTACGCTTTGGGCGGGCATCAATCAAGGATTGGTAAATGTGGTGGCAACAGACCATTGTCCGTTTATGTGGGAACAAAAGTTGATGGGTAAAGATGACTTTTCTAAAATCCCCAACGGACATCCTGCAATAGAAAATAGGATGGAATTATTGTTTAGTGAAGGCGTAAACAAAGGCAAAATTTCTTTGAATAAATATGTGGAAGTGGCTAGTACCAATGCCGCCAAAATATTTGGTATGTTCCCTAGAAAAGGAACGATAGCCGTGGGCAGCGATGCGGATATTGTGTTGTTTGATCCTAACGAAAAGCATACCCTTTCGGCTTCCAAACACCACATGAATGTAGATTATAGTGGCTATGAAGGTTGGGAATTGACAGGTAAGGTGAAGTCTGTTTTATTACGTGGGACAGTTGCTATCGATGATAATAAATGCTTGGTGGATAAGGGGTACGGTCAGTTTGTAAAGAGAAAGGGACCTAATTCTAAGGCATAATTCATCGTATCCAAGGTCTTGGATTGAGAATAAACGACCTTGGATTGAGAATAAACGACCTTGGATTAGGAATAAACGACCTTGGATTGAGAATAAACGACCTTGGATTGGGAATAAACGACCTTGGATTGGGAATAAACGACCTTGGATTGAGAATAAACGACCTTGGATTGGGAATAAAAGGTCTTGGATTGGAAATAAACGACCTTGGATTGACAATAAAAGGCCTTGGATTTTGAGAATAAGGGTTATTAATTCAACATTTAAAATACAAAATTTAAAATGATAGTAAAGTCTGGCTTGATACAAATGAGTTTGCCAATCACGGAAGGAGAGGGAACAATTGCGGAAATTGTGGAAGCGATGTACCTGAAACATATCCCATTGATAGAAGAGGCCGGACAAAAAGGGGTGCAGATATTGTGCTTGCAAGAGATATTCAACACACCTTACTTCTGTCCCGGTCAAGATGCGAAATGGTATGCTTCTGCCGAAGCAGTTCCTGGTCCAACAACCGAGCGTTTGGCGGTTTATGCCAAGAAATATAGTATGGTACTCATCGTTCCCATCTACGAAAAAGAACAATCTGGCGTACTCTATAATACTGCGGCGGTTATTGATGCCGATGGAACTTATTTGGGTAAATATCGAAAGAACCATATCCCACATACGGGTGGTTTCTGGGAGAAGTTCTTCTTTAAGCCAGGCAATTTGGGCTACCCCGTTTTTCAAACAAAGTATGCTAAAGTGGGTGTTTATATATGTTATGATCGCCACTTTCCTGATGGGGCAAGATGTTTAGGACTGAATGGTGCTGAAATAGTTTACAACCCATCTGCCACAACTGTTGGTCAATCGCAATATTTATGGAAGCTAGAGCAGCCCGCACATGCAGTTGCAAATGGGTATTTCATGGGTTGCATTAATCGTGTGGGAGAAGAGAAACCTTGGAACTTGGGTAAGTTTTATGGAACATCCTATTTTGTTAATCCACGTGGACAAATCTTTGCGCAAGCAAGTGAAGACAAGGATGAATTGTTGATTGCAGAATTTGATTTGGATATGATTGATGAAGTTCGCAGCAAATGGCAATTTTATAGGGATAGACGCCCAGAAACTTATGGTGAGATAGTAAAACCTTAGTGTGTTATTTTGAATTTTATGTTTTAAATTTTTAAATTTAGAATATGGAAATCTAAAATAATTTGAAGGCGGTCTTTAATTAAGAATTTAATATACAAAATTTAAAATAAGAAATAGATGATTTCAAATAATAGACTAACAGAAGCTGAGTACAAAGTAAATTTCAGTGATATTCATCCCCCATATACCAATGTAAATGCGGCTTTGGTGGATGCCAACCGATGCCTATTTTGCTATGATGCCCCTTGCACCAAGAGTTGCCCTACAAGTATTGATGTGCCTAAGTTTATTAAACAGATTACTACTGCCAATATTAAGGGCTCTGCTCATACCATCTTTAGTTCCAACATTTTAGGTGCGGGTTGTAGTAAAGTTTGCCCTGTAGAAAAGCTTTGTGAAGGTAGTTGTGTGTATAATTTATTGGACGAAGCGCCAATTCCTATTGCGCAGTTGCAACGTTACTCAACGGAAAAAGCTATTGCGGGCAATTGGCAACTGTTTACTCGCAAACCCTCTACAGGTAAAAAGGTTGCAATCGTTGGGGCTGGTCCTTCTGGATTAAGTTGCGCATTTAACCTCAGTAAGGAAGGCGTTGATGTAACAATCTACGAAAAAGAAAGCAAAGCTGGTGGCTTGATGACTTACGGCATTGCGGCTTATAAAGTAACGCCAGAGTTTTGTGAAGATGAAGTAAACTATATTCTTTCTATAGGTGGAATAGATATTAAATACAACATGGCATTGGGGACAGACATCACGATTGCAGAATTGCAAGCGCAATATGATGCTGTTTATTTGGCGTTTGGTGTTGGTTTGGCAAGACAATTAAGTGTTCCTGGCGAAAACTTAGCCGGTGTAGTTGATGCCATCAGTTTTATTTATGAATTGAGGTCTAAAGGATTCTCTTCAGTTCCTGTGGGTGATAAAGTGGCGGTTATTGGTTTGGGTATGACGGCAATTGATGCTGCCACACAAGCAAAAAGACTAGGTGCAAAAGAAGTTACCATCGTTTACAGAAGAACGCAGGAGGAAATGCCTTGCACTCAGGTAGAATTAGACATTGCCATGCTTGATGGTTGTAAAATTAGTTGGTTGGCTGCGCCTAAAGAAGTGCTTGGTACTGATGGAAAGGCAACCCATTTGGTTTGTACTAAAATGAAACTGGGAGAACCTGATGCAAGTGGCAGAAGAAGCCCAATAGAAACCGACGAAACTTTCACTTTAGAGGTTGATATGGTTATTAAAGCTGCAGGTCAGATGCCTTTTGAAACTTTGGTGAATGGAAGTAGCCTAAACCACAAAAGCGGTAAAGTATCTGTAGAAGATAAATCTGTAACCAGTATCAACGGTGTTTTTGCCGGTGGCGATTGTGTAAACGGCGGCAGGGAAGTAGTTGATGCTGTACAAGCAGGTAAAGATGGAGCAGCTTCTATTTTAAATTTTTTGTTTTAAATCGCTTAACCACAAAGCACACAAAGAATTGCACAAAGAACATTAAGTTATTGTAACTCACAATTCATATTTCATAACTCATAACTAAATAAAATGGCAGATATATCATCAAATTTCCTCGGCATTAAGTCTCCAAATCCCTTTTGGTTGGCAAGTGCGCCTCCAACTGATAAAAAAATCAATGTACTCCGTGCTTTCGAAGCTGGCTGGGGCGGTGTTGTGTGGAAAACATTGGGTAGTCAGGTAAAGAATGTATCCTCTCGTTACTCCGCTGTAGATTATGGTGGCAGCAGGGTTATGGGTTTCAATAATATTGAGCTTATCAGCGATCGTCCTTTAGCTATTAACCTAAAGGAAATTACTGAGTGCGTTAAGTTATTCCCCGATAGGGCAATGATTGTTTCCTTGATGGCCGACAATAATCGTGAATCATGGCATGAACTCATTAAAAAGTGTGAAGATGCTGGCGCTATGGGTTTCGAACTAAATTTTGGCTGTCCACATGGTATGACTGAACGTGGAATGGGGGCTGCTGTTGGTCAGGATCCAGAAATTGCACGCATGGTGGTTGAGTGGGTGATGGAAAAAGCCACTATTCCTGTCATCACAAAGCTTACGCCCAACGTACATTCTGTTGTTCCTACCGGTAAGGCGGTTGTTGAAGCAGGCACCAATGCATTGTCTTTAATAAATACCATTCAATCAGTAACAGGTATCGATTTAGATACATTAGTTCCTAATCCTTACGTGGCTGGAAAGTCTGTTTTTGGTGGTTATTGCGGCCCTGCGGTTAAACCGATTGCCTTAAAGTTCCTAACTACTATTTCTCAGAATGAAACTACTTCAAAAGTGCCGGTTTCTGGTATCGGCGGTGTGAGTACATGGAAAGATGCGGTTGAATTTATGTTGTTAGGTGCAAGTACGGTTCAAGTTTGTACCGCTGCCATGAAACATGGTTTCCGTATTGTAGAAGATATGTGCGAAGGCTTAAATAACTGGATGGATGAAAAGGGTTATGCCAAAATAGAAGATTTCATCGGTAAATCGGTTGATAAAATCACGCATTGGGAAGATTTGGACATCAATTATCACATCACTGCCAAGATCAATCAGGATAAATGTATCCATTGCGGCTTGTGTTATATTGCTTGCGAGGATACTTCGCATCAGGCAATCAACCTCGACTATGGCAAACCTTACAATACGTACACCATCAAGGAAGATGATTGTGTGGGTTGCAACCTTTGCAAGCTTGTTTGCCCTGTAGATCAGTGTATTACGATGGAAGAACATCGTGTGGCGCCAGAATACATCAACTGGAAGCAATGGCAAGAACAAGGTTTACCATTGAACGACCATTAAGTTTTAACGAAAGTCGTTAGGAACGGAAAATCGCAAGTAATTAGTGAGCTACTACTTGCGATTTTCGTTTACTTTCGATTCTCGCTACAAAAAATAAATAAAAAGATAATGAACATTAACCCTTCTCGGCTTCAAGAGCATTTTGAAGCCATGAGTTTGATTGGAAAGATTGGAGAAACAGGCACTTGTCGCCCTGCTCATTCTGAATTAGAAAAAGAAGCCTTCACCTTAGCCCGTCAATGGATGCGCGGTGCAGGAATGACAACCCGCATAGACAATTTTGGTAACCTCATTGGTAGATTAGAAGGAAAAAATCCTTCTTTGCCTGTGCTTATGATGGGTTCTCACCTCGATTCTCAGCCTTATGGTGGTCGTTTTGATGGTGTGGCTGGCGTGCTTTGCGCAATAGAAGCCGTAACCACGCTTACAGAAAATGGCATTAAGCCCGAACGTTCCATAGAAGTCATTTCTTTTGCTGATGAAGAAGGATGGCGCTTTAATAAAGGTCTTTTTGGATCAAGAGGCATCTTAGGAAAGCTAGAAGAAGGCGAATTACAACGCGCAGATAAGGATGGCATCACCAGAGAGCAAGCTTTGAAGGAGTTTGGTTGCGATATTACCAAGTTTAAAGAGTCTGAATATAAGCCAGGCAGCATTTTTTGCTTCTTGGAGTTGCATATTGAGCAAGGACCGGTGTTGGATGTTGCCAACAAACCGTTGGGAATTGTTACTGGAATCTCTGGTCCGCTTTGGTTAACGGTTAAACTGAAAGGAATGGCAGGACATGCAGGTTCTGTGCCGATGCCTATGCGTAAGGATGCCCTTTTGGGTGCGGCAGAAATCATTGTTGCCCTCAATCAGATTGCTACTCAAGACCCATCCACGCCTACTGTTGGCACGGTGGGTACCATTAATGTGTTTCCGGCTTCGCGCAATATCATTCCGGAGGAAGTTAGCTTCACGGTTGACCTTAGAGATATAGATTTAGACCGTAGAAATGTGTACGAAAAGCAATTAATGGATAAGATTGAGGCCATTACTAAAAAGCACCAGCTTACTTATACCATTTCTGAGGATACCAATAGCGAACCACGCTATTGTGCCGACTGGATAAAGGATATTTATCGTAATCAGTTCAAATTATTGGGTGTAGATGCGCCAGAACTGATGAGTGGCCCCTTTCATGATGCCTTGGCTCTCTCTTATGCCTGCGATTACGGCATGATCTTCATCCGTTCCAAGGATGGCATCAGCCACAATCCATTAGAATACTCCTCTTACGAAGATTTGGCATTGGGGACAGAAGTATTGTACGGCTCAGTAGTAGAAATACTCAAGAAATAAGATTTTTTGGGGGATGATTAACCACAAAGTACACAAAGGATTGGTTATTTGGATTAAAGTAGATTTAAAAAGAATAGTATTAAACAAGTAAGGCTTCGCTTTGAGCGAAGCCTTACTTGTTTATTGGGCAATTAATCTTTACAATTACTCTTTACTATTTGGTAGTAATTGTTTTGAACCGTGTGAACGTCATTGCGAGGCACGAAGCAACCTTATTTAGTAAAATTAAGCGTACTGGTCCTAAAAAGGGTTGCTTCGTGCCTCGCAATGACGGGTAGATTATGGAGAAGATAAAAGCGAATCTGTCAAATCAACAATAAAATATAGCCAACAACCTTTTTATCACTCCACATCCCTTTTAAAAGCATCCCCAATACTCTATTTTATTACCCTAAACTTTAAAAATGATGCAACAATTAAGGAAATTCACGCAGTAATAACGAAAATTCTATCACGAAAGAAGGTTATTCGTGTCAAAAAACGTTGTTTTTCTCCATAAAAAGGGCTCTTTTTGGCATCAAATGACCCAAAACGTGTCAAAAAAGGGGCTTTTTCACGAGAAAAACAACGTTTTTTGACACGAATTAAGTCATTTCTTGATGGAATTTACTTAGTCTTTGATGCTATAAAGGAAGGTGTGAGCTTAACTTTGCCTATTGTGGTAGTAGATGGATTAAAGAATGATAAAGTACTGTAACCTTTGGCCACAATCCACGTTTTACCAGCTAATAACAGTATCCTTTTAGCTGTAATATCTTTGCCTGCAAACAAATAGATGTCGGTATTGCCCATATTGCCAACCGTATCGCCAATGGCAACCCTCTTATTCATCGCATAACATCCTATTGCCACTTTAAGGTTGCGAACTTTTACCTTTTTAACGATTGACACCACCACAAAACCATATTTGCCCAGCATTTTATTTTCTATAGTATAAAACTTCATCAAATAGGCGCCTATCTTTCTGATGTTTGTCTTCGGTTTTTTCCAAGTCTGGTTTCTTTTTTCTACCAATATCCCCGCTTCTTTGTCAGCATCTTCAAAAGAAGTATTCAATGCAACTGCCTTTGCAAAATTGGTGCTATCCACATTCAAGTCTATACCCTGTTTAACCAAATAGGGGAGTAAGGGGCTTTCATCATCGCTGTAAGAATCATTTTTTTCTTTCAATTTCAAAAACATGGCTTGCATTTTGGCCGTTTTTGTAGGGTAAGTAATTCTCCCATTGTTGTTAATCTTTCCGCCCCATTCACCAATTTCTTTAAAATTGACGTCAAATTGTGTTTTCAGAAACTGAAATGCCCCTCGCATGTGTTTCATTAATGGTTTTAGGAGGTTATTTCTTTTTTCGCAGTAGTTCTGCCCACCTTTAGTGGTCTTCAAGAAGCTTTCATGGTAAGCCAAGGCTTTTTCTCCTTCCAGAATATCATTATCAAGGTTAATTTTGTTTTTTGCAAGCATCAAAACAAGCACACTATCATCGCCATCGGCAGCAACTTTGGTTTTAATACGAGCCAATAGTGCAGTTGACTTCAATAAATCTGTAGGATAATCGATATGAGCCATTTTATTTCTTTATTACTTGATAGAAAAAACTTTTTAGTTTGAGAAAGCACACAAGCTACGGCAATAAAAATTTAGATGCCCTGAAGAATACTGCTTAACCATGAGAGACACAAAAGAAAAGGCGTAAAAAGAGTACGGGACAAGATTAGAAAAGGATTTTTATAAGAAGGAAAAAAGTCAAAGGCTTTCGTTTTTTTAGTCTGCAGATGACATTTTTTAACTCGCTTAGCTCTCCGCGTCATTGCGAGGCACAAAGCAACCTTATCGCAACAATAAGGTTGCTTCGTGCCTCGCAATGACGTGGGCTATTTTCGGTTAGATATCTCCTATCGTCGATATGACGCTCACAGGGTTTGGTGTAACTGAAATTAAAGTCACGTCATCCCGATTTATTTCAGGTTTGCCTGATTTGCAATTCGCAATGACGGGAAGATGATGGAGAAAACTAAATAAAAATGCGAGTAATCCAATTAAGGATACCCGCATTTTTTATAAATCAATCTAAACCAGGTTCATCACTAACAACTAACCTCTAATAACTGACCACTATTAGTATGCCCTTGCAAACAATACCCGCTGTGTAGAAGGATTTCCGGTAAGAATACACTTTCCATCCTCTAATGGATTGTTTAAAGGGATGCAACGGATGGTGGCTTTGGTGAGTTCCTTAATCTTTTCCTCGGTTTCTGGTGTACCATCCCAATGTGCCGAGATGAAACCAGTTTTGTTATCGAGCAAATCAATAAACTCCTCCCAACTATTGGCAGGGGTAATATGATCTTCGGTATTTTTCTTTGCTTTATTGTAAATGTGCAACTGAATTTCGTCTAACAGCTCTTTTACGTAGAAAGAAATGCCATTTATATCAACCGTGTTCTTGGCTTTTGTATCTCTACGTGCCACTTCTACCACATTGTTTTCCAAATCTCTGGCACCTATTGCAATACGAACAGGAACTCCCTGCATTTCGTACTGTGCAAACTTCCAACCCGGGCGTGTATTCTCGTTATCATCGTATTTTACACGGATGCCAAGGCCTTTTAGCTGCGCAATAATGGTGTTTACCTTATTATCTATCATTGCCTTTTGCTCATCGCCCTTAAATATCGGCACAATCACCACTTGCAACGGCGCAATTTTAGGAGGCAGTATCAATCCATCGTCATCGCTGTGTGCCATAACCAATGCGCCTATCAAACGGGTACTAACGCCCCAACTTGTAGCCCAAACGTAGTCGAGTTTGTTCTCTTTATCGCTAAATTTTACATCAAATGCCTTGGCAAAGTTCTGTCCGAGGAAATGGGACGTTCCTGCTTGCAAAGCTTTTCCATCTTGCATCAACGCCTCAATACAATACGTTTCTTCTGCACCAGCAAAGCGCTCATTAGGGCTTTTCAATCCACGTATTACAGGCATTGCCATATAGTTTTCGGCAAAGTCGGCATATACTTCCAGCATTCTTTCTGCTTCTTCCACGGCTTCCTTCTTAGTAGCGTGTGCAGTGTGTCCTTCTTGCCATAAAAACTCAGCAGTACGCAAAAACAAACGTGTACGCATTTCCCAACGCACCACATTGGCCCACTGATTGATTAATATTGGCAAATCGCGGTAAGATTGAATCCAGCCTTTGTAAGTACTCCAAATAATGGCTTCACTTGTGGGGCGAACCACGAGTTCTTCCTCCAGTTTTGCTTCAGGATCTACAATTAGTTTACCCTTATTATTCGGATCAGTTTTTAAACGGTAATGCGTTACTACTGCACATTCCTTTGCGAAGCCTTCCGCGTTCTTTTCTTCGGCTTCAAACAGGCTTTTTGGTACAAACAAAGGGAAATAGGCGTTCTGATGACCTGTATCTTTAAACATTTTATCCAACACATCGCGCATGTTTTCCCAAAGCGCAAAACCATAAGGCTTTATCACCATGCAACCACGCACGGCAGTGTAATCGGCAAGGCCGCCCTTTATAATCAAGTCATTATACCACTGCGAATAATCTTTTTCTCTCGACGTTATCTCTTTACTCATTATCTATTTTTCTTTTTTTAATCTAAATGTTGGGCGGTAAAAGTAACTACTTAGTTTAAGTTTTACTAAATGGGTTTTAATTTAACCACAAAGAACACAAAGGTTATTGTTTAACCACAAGGAACACAAAGGTTTACACTAAGAACACAAAGGTTTATCTCTAACCACAAAGGAAACTAAGGTTTTCACTAAGTACACAAATAAAATCAAACATAACACTGTGTTCCTTGTGTCTTCTTTTCATTGTGTCCTTTGTGGTAAAATCTTTCTTGTAGTCTTTGTGGTTAAATATACCCTACAAAACCACTTCTCCTTTTAGTAACATCAACTCTAGCTTTTGCAAAGCAAGCAAAGAGAAGCCATCTTTTATTCTTCCATCATTGGCCATGGCAAAAGCCTCGCTGAGTGGCACTTTTTTTACCACCAATTGCTCGGTTTCCTCGGGTTCGGCTTCATGCTGTGTAAGATTTGTAGCCAAATAGTATTCAGCATACTCGTCTGTAACAGAATTAGATAAATAGCCGCCTCCAAGCCTTACCCAATTGGCAGCTTTTAGTCCTGTTTCTTCCAATAATTCCCTTTTTGCAGCCACCAATGAGTCTTCCGCCCATGGAGCACCCCCTTCCGGCACTTCCCAACTATATTCATTAATCGTAAAACGAAACTGTCCCACCAAATAAGTATCCTTGTTTTCATCAACTACCACTACCGCGATGGCTTTGTTTTTAAAATGTACCTTTCCATAAATACCCTTGCCGCCAGAAGGATTTAGTACGTTGTGATGAATTAAAGAAATCCAATTATTATTGTAAATGGTAGTCTGATCGATGATTGTCCAGGGATTCTTTTGTTCGTCATGTAGATGCATAGCTGAAAGATTGATGATGATTGAAACGGAAGAAGTGTTATTCATTGAATAGACCTCTTATAACTTACAAATAACGTATTTAAAAGGAATAAAATTGCTACAAAGAGTTTTGTTTTTGCCACAAAGACGCTAAGGCTCGAAGAAGCACTAAGGATTTAAGATAGAACGTATTTTAGTGTTGACATAAAATGATTGTAAAGTAAAAAGGGTACTATTTCTTTCATAAAATACCCTTTTATTTATTCAATTATTTTTCTCTTTTTGATTAACGCTTGTAGATGTTGGCCGTATTTCTGTTGCTGCTATTATCAATGTACCAATCTGTGAACTTAGTACCGCTACTTTGAGCCCAATTTGACAAATTGAGGTATGCAGCCGTAACATTAACGCCTTCTATAGGGTAAGGAATGGCAGCAGGAACATCCAAAGCCCAAGGCAAATTGTTTATATTGACATAATAGATTCCAGAAGTTGGAATAGACTTATCGTCGTTTGCACCAAAATAACTTGGATTGGCAGCATTGGTAGGTGCTTTATTAGCCATGTGCAATTCTCGAGCACGATTTTGATTGATGATTAAATAAGGATTGATAGCAATGTCTGATGGTGACACTTTACCCTCAGCAAAAGTGATGGTTACGTTGATGGTATCGGGTTTTACATAGGTTGCACCCAAAATTGTGTTCACAATTGGATTACCATTTGATGTAGGCAACACCCTTGAAACGTTATCTACCACAATTACGTTGGCATACGTTTGTTTTGCCTCCGTACCATTGGTACTTAAAGACAACCATGAAGCAGCTTTTGTATCGGTACCCACCACACTAGTAACTAATTGAGGAGATAGACCATCTAACTGAAAGCCAAAAGCATTCTGAAAGGAAGCGCCAGAAGCATTTGCCACTAATGTAGCTTTTAGTTCTACAACTTGGTTGGCAGCATTGGTGATGGTGTTGTATCTGTAGCCTATTACCAAATCGTTAAAGTCGTAATCGCCAGTACCAGGCCAGTTGTCTTCAAAAAGGTATGTGCCGTATCCCGCGGAAGGATAATAATTGTCGAAAGCACGTTTTGCGTCATAAGGATAGGCATCATACAGATCGGCAACGCCATCTCTATCCGTATCTATTAAAGTTGTGGTATTATTTAGCAAATAACTTGATAGCGTTGCATTATTTGGTGCAAGTACATTGTATTCTACTACTGCAAAATAATATTTAGTAAAAGCAGAAAGACCAGTTATGGTAACACTTCTGCCAGTTCCGTTATAAACAACGTAACCACCACCCAAAGCAGCGCCTTTACCATAAACTGCATTTGGAATAGCAACAGTACTAAGCAAAGAAGCAGAGGATGAAAAAGCAGTTATAGGGCTAGTACTTGCAACTACTACCCTATTTGTACCATTTCCGATAGTCCAAGAAGTGGTTATTGAATTAATATCTACACTATTGAACACAAAATTTGAAGAGGAAACAGCGGGTATTGATATTGGCAATGAAACGGTACTAGTAAAGTTGTAAGAATGCAACTCTCCACCAGCAGTTTGAATATAAGATTGCGCAATTACCTGTCCTTCTATATTACTATTATTTGAGGCCTTAGTAATATTTGCAAAAGGGGCAAAAATAGTTCCCTCAATTGCATTATTACCCGAAATGGCAAGAGAAGTTGTGTTATAAAAGTTGTACAATATGTAAGAAGCATTTGTTCCGCTTATACCACCGGTATTAAAACTGTTCCAGGTGAATGTTCCGGGGGCATTAATGTTTACTACCAATAAATGTGTTGCATCAGGCTTTTGACCATTGAACGTGATACCCTGAATGTTGTTTAAGTCGGAACCAGCAATGTTTAAAAACGTAGTTCCTGTGGCAAGTGCTGTAATATAAATTTGAGAATTAGCGGTAATATTACTGTGAGAAATAGCCACTGCATTTTGATTTGGAGAATTGTAGATTACAGCATTGTCTTTGGCTGTACTAAAGCTAGAGGAAGTAGTTTGCATAGTAGAAAATGCTGAGCTAAAATTGATGGGGCTAGCCTGAAAAACTGGATTAACAGTTGCACTGACCCCAAGAGCAGATGCACTTGTAGACAATGAAATTAATGGAGAGCCATTATAGTTGGTATTTGGCGTAATACGTATAGGAGAAGCCGCATTGTTCTGATCGGTGTACCAAACTTTACTACCATTTTGGTTGCCAATTATAACATAGCCGTTGTTTAATACCTGAAAATTATTGCCTGCGTTGTAATTTACTTTGCCACCTACTAGTAACCCTATGTTAGTTTTGTTTAACTGATAAACGAAGTTATTATGAGCACTAACGCTGTAGTTACCACCAATAGTAAGATCGCCGCCTAAAGCAATTGGTCCTTCTGCATCACTAGAATAGAAACTTGCACCACTATTTACAAATAAATTGAAGCCTTGTGCAGGGGAAGTAGGGCTTTGTGCGGTGATATTCTGAATAAGTATAATAGAAAAAAGGCCTAATAATAATTTTTGCCTTGTGATTATGTTGAATAATCTCATCTGTATAATTTAAAATTTAAGGGTGTGAACGAGTTTAATTCAAGTTCATATTTATGCTCCCGTTCTTTGTGATGAAAGTTTTTTCAATACCTCCAAAAGAAACTGTAATAGTTTTATAAATAGCAGGGATAGTTAAGATTGTAGTTGAGTTGGCGCTTCCATTTTGAAGCTTTTGAAAGATTACACTATTATCCGTTCCAATTACTTTCAGTATGGTATTATAATCATGGTCTGGCAGGCCAAAAAAGTGGAGCGCAATTTTATTTGCATTACTCCAACCAAAATTATTAGAAGTATTTATTTTTTCAAAAGGTGTTGTTGTAGAAACTGGTGTAGTCAACTCAGACTGTTTATTACATGAAGCAAAAACCAAAATGAATGAACATAAAATAATGATTATTTTACCATTAACAATTTGAATGAATTCTCTTTTCATCTTTGTTTATTTGAATCATTAAAACTAGAAGAACAATAAATATTATTTAATTGAAAATAGTAAGAACCGGTAATCAACTAAACTATTTCTTGTACTAATTAAATATTGTCAAATATACATTTCTCGATTCAACTTATCAAGAGGAAGTGAAATTATTTTTTAAACCTTGACGAATAATTAAAATAGATGAAAGTAGTGATTGAAACGTATAAAGAGTAAGAGTTTAAAATCCAGGTATTACACAATTACATTACACTAGATTGAAAAGGCCGTAAAATAGCCCCACTTGCACAACATACCTGTTTAGGAAGAATTATTATTAGGGTGTAGGCCTCACTAGAGTTACACTCATTAACCCAATCACCACATCATTGGTAAGAGTTTTTACAGTTAAACTCTCCAATGTTTTAGACGATTGCAAAGGCATATCTAATACAATTGCTGCACCACCATCAATGGCTCGGGTAGTGTATCCTTTGATGCTGGTGAAATGATTAAAATTATTAGTGATGAGTCCTGTTTTTAAATGAACACGTAAAGGTTTAGTTGCCCCAACGGTAAAAGCATATCCATCATCCAAATAATCTTGTTCGATAGGCCACCAATTCTCAGGATTGACTAATTTTAATGTATCGGCAGAACCATCCTTGTATTTTGCAATAACTAATCCATTTTCTATTCTACTTTGCATAGGATTTGTACTTCCTGCCATCAATAAATGGGCATGAGATGCACTACCATTTAGTTTTATGCTTGCTTCCCTTGGATAATTATCCCATTGTGAAGTATAAATAATATTGTTTTTATTTGAATCTGAAGGTGTAGAAAAAGGAACTGCGTTGGGAAGTACAATTTCATTCTTGTTACCAGCTAGTTTGCGTAAACCTTCATCATCAATATTTGCCATAGCCATATTATAGCACCAACTGCCAATACCTTGAACTGGTAATTGTAAAGTAGTGGTTGCAGGCCGTGGGCTTAAATATTTATTCTTGAAAATGCTTGTTACCTTATCATTGAAATAAGTGGTTAAATCAATCTTTTCGAAACTGCCCTTTTCATCAACCTTTACTAAGTTCTTTTTAGGTGCAATAACTTTAAAACATATAGGCTTCCACCAAGTAAAGTCACCTTGTTTTACCTGAGCAAAAACAGTTTTGTTCCCTTCACTAGCATTGATAGTTCCATCAAAATCATCTCCTACAACAACAACCTTTCGCAAAGCATTTTCTGGGTCTTTTACTGAAAGAAGTTTACCTTTTTCCAACGAAAACTTAAGCAATTCATTAGGCGAATAGGTTTTCATTGTCATTTGCTTGTCTAAAGTCTCTCCTTTCCAAACTACTTCTATCTTATATTCATCAGCCAAGCCACATTCTAAAGTTAATACAGGTGTTTCAACAGCATCATCCAAAAACTTCCAGTTTACTGCTTTGCCATTTACTTTCACTGAAGCAATTCCATCCTTTATTGCGTTTAATTGCAATTGAAGATTAAGTTTCTTTGAATAAGATGGAATGATTGTATAAGTGTCAATGTTGCCGCTTCTTTTAAAATCGAAACTTATATCAGGTACTTTGATAGAAGCATAATTCCATTCTGCAGGAAAGCCAGGTTTAATGACTAACTTTTTATGTAGTGCATCAGGATTAATACCAAATAATCCCTCGGTTAATGATCTTGCGGCCATGCCAACACCATCAGCAAAGTCACGATACAATTCGCCGCGGGTAGCATCATAAAAGTCAATCTGAATAAAGTTGCCAGGGGTTGTGCCTAAAAACATGCTTTCAATCAAAGAAGTACGCCAAAGCTTATAAGCGTCTTCACTCCTGTTGCCTTGCCAATATGCCAAAGCAGTATGCAAGTTTTCTGATAAAACTACATTGTTCAAACTCCACTCGTAAGGTTGCCAATTGGTGGTAGATAATACAAAACCGTCACTACTAAAACCTTTTGATTTAACAGGGATATGAGGAATTTCCGTATCTACATATCGCAACATTTGATAAGATTGAAACGTATTAGGCAGATAAGCATCAATTGTATGATAAACTGACCATAAAGCAGCAGAAGGATGTACCAATTGTAAGCCCATCTTGTCTTTATATTCTGCAAACCAACCCCTATCCTTCAACCATAGATTGTCATTCATTGCTTTAAATATCTTATCGGCTTCTTTAGCGTAAGGAGTTGGGTCTTTGCCAATTAATACAGCCAACTCTGCAGCAGTTCTGTTTGCCCTGTAGTTATAAGCCGATGAATGAGTAACACCTCCACCACTATATTGTAAGGCATCGCTAGCCCAGATGGCTGCATAAGCATCATACAAGCCATCGCCATCGGCATCAAAGTTTCTTTTCTCCCAATCTAAATGTCTAACTATTACTGGCCACATTTCTTTTACATAAGTTAAATCTCCGGTATAGTTAAAATGGTTAAGCAACTGATCGATATACACTAAGTTCATATCGTAATGATGTGGTCGAATATCACCATCAGGATTGCGGCATATATATCCACTACTAAACATGGAAGTACCCATCTTTTCCAATTGCCTTGATAGGTTTAAAGCAGTATCTGCCACCACAGGACCACTTAAAGGACTCAGCACTTGTGATTTGGCATAACTACTAAAATGTAATCTTGCCCTATCATGCCAACCCAGTGGATCGGCAACATAAGGTCCACGCCAAGCATTCAATCGCATCCGCCAAGCCACTGCTCCATGCATAAACGTAGGACTCTCCCAAATAGCATCGGCAGCAATACTTAATGCTCCGCCAAGTGTATTAATGTAAGCATCGGGCGTATTTACTTTTACCCTATTGGCAATAGACTTTCTCGCCTCTTCCGCTTTGGCGAAAACAGTAGGCAGACTTGCATAATCGGGCAATGAATTACTTTCTGCATTCTGTATTTGAAAATAGTAGGGTTTATTTGTTTCAACGTCTGTTTTTCCGAATATTATAGGCGCACTCTTAGCACTTGAAGCTTGCACGTCTAGTGGTTTATTTAATGCAGTAGCATCAGCCAATGATAAAACAGATGAAATTGGGAACACCCCATTTATCTGTTTACCCTTTTGCTTCTCTCCTTGTGGTGCAGGTTTATTAGGCTGTTGAATTTCGTAACGTTCAGACTCTGATAATACCTTTCCAGAACCGTATTGTAGTGAAAAAGTGTTATTTGTAAGCTTGAATGAATTATCTGCACAATAAGTAGGTTGCAAATAAAAAGAGTTTATTGGATCGGCCCCCAAATCACCATCCCTACCAAATCTTTTTCCCGAAGCTCCACCATATACCCAACACAGTTTTACTGGCTTTGTATCATCTGTAAACTTAGCTTCAACAATCATTCCCTCGGCATCAGCCAATGCAAGGATGGTTAAATGCAATACACCATTGCCCAACAAACTATCCCTCACTTCATATAGCATAGAACCGGGGCGATAAATAGCCTTAATACTACTTGCTTTAGTTACCCATTTACTACTATTGTTACTAATTATTCCCAATTGAAAGTTGCCCCCCATTCCCGGCATATACATAGAAAACTCTGGCAAGTCTCCAGCCTCCACCCTAAAGGCAGTATTAGTGCCATACAAAGCTCTGTTGAACTTGTGCTTTCCATTGGTACAAACAAAATCTTCACCTTGTGGGGTATAATGAATGGTTCTTTCTTTACCATGCCACCAACCAGTATCCTTTTGCGAAACAGCCATTGAATTTATACCAAAAAGCAAAACGGCAAGAATAAGGTGATTAAGGATAATAGCCTGTTTATTGTTTTTCATTTAAGCAAATAGTTGTTGTATAATAAAAAAGGTTTACAATATATTTTATTTACTCCCTATATAGGTATGTCTAATAGTATTCATAACACATTAACTTCTCAAACAAGGAAAAGTTTGTTTATTGAGGCACTTCCAAACTAATATAATCGTACATAATATGCTCTACCCTACTTCTGCCATTGTTCGTAATAAGCGAAATGTTATTTTCACCTAGCTTTAGTTTGGATACTGGTATCTTTAAAGTGTATGTACTATATTTTGCATGTACTCCTTGACGCACCAAGGTATTTCCACCAGAAATAGGTGGAGAACAAGTATTAAAAGGCTTTTTATCATCATTTACATAAATATTCAATCTACTTCTTTCCGCAGCAGCAAATGCAATGGTTAAAGTAGCATCGCCTTGGGTAGCAAGTTTATCAACATTAAAATTTATTTTCCAAGGCCACGCTTTATAAGATGAATCATTTATCCAGTAAGAGCTTTGAGAATAGTTCCAATCGTTATGCCAATCACTTTTTCCAACTGTGTACACCAATGGGTTCGGTGTTGCAGGACAATAAGTTTTCCAAATAAAAGATTGCCAGTATTCCTTACCAAAATTAAACTCAGCAGCAGTTCTATCAGGCACACCAATCTCCCATAAAAGCTTTCCTTTTGTACGATCTATTGTCCAGATTAGTTTACCTATATTCTTTTTATCACCCTTAGTAACTTCTATATCTTTTTGGGCATATTCATTCACTTCTCCATCACTAAAGGCATGTAAAGTATAATGTCCTGGACGTACATTATCGATAGTAAACTTGCCGTTCTTATCTGTTTTAACCCAATATTGGTAGTTCTTTGAATCAAACTCCCAATTTGCCACACTCGAATCTATCAAACCAATCCACGCATTACCACCTTTAACATCTGGTTTAAAAGCATCTTTTATGGAAAATACTCCACTTACGCTTCCTCTTTCCGATTCAGTTGGATATTCTTTAATATCTGTAATCCATTTATATGGCCACTTGGCTTTTTCGTCAGATACCTTTTTTAGAGCATCTTTCCATAAGGCACTTGTTCCACCTTTATCTGCATTAGCATACAAAAGAAATGGTCCAAATACTTTACTCCACTCCTCTCCTTCCTCCAAAGAGATACCGCTTCCTTGGTAATGGTTTCGCCCAAAGTGAATTAAATTTCCACCAGCGGCTGCATTAAGATCAGCCTTTGTTGGTCCATCATTCAGGTAATCATATCCTCCAAGAACAATCCAGCTTCCTATGTTTTTATCAGTGTTTGTTTGTCCATAAACACCTAATTTATAGTACTCTACACTATAACTATATTTACACTCGTAGCTACCAGCACGTTTACCAGTTGTGATTTTAACAGATTCTGGAATGCTCGTTCTTTCTGCTTTAGCAAAATCCTCCGAACTAGGCAAGTCCATATTACGTAAAGAGTCTATTACTATATGATTAAATTCATCTTTCGGTACTTTAAAAACATAACGCCACTCCCCTACTCCTGTTTTAGGATAATTAGCTTGGTGACGTAAAATAGCATAACAATAAATGCCAGCATTACCTCTTTCTATTACATAATGACATTCAATATCTACCGCCTGCTTTCTGTAAGAGGGTTGCCATAAGCTTGTAAAAACAACATCAACCAAGTTTTTCGTATTTGTTTTTATAGTTACCACGCAGTTTTTGGGTTGCGAATAACTTTTGCCGCCATCCATGCTGTAATACCCATCCCTTGCAAATTCTTCGCCTTTAAACTTATAGCTTATTATGTGTGCACTTTTTTTAGCTATCGTTGCTGTAACAATACCATTGCTGAGTATTATGTTATCAGCTCCAATTACAAGCATACTGTCTACAGACTTATTTGCAAAACAGTAACCAAATACTTGGAAAATAATTAAAAAAGAAAATAGAAAAGACTTTTGTAAGCGCACAATCATGTTTTTTAGCGTTAAGTAGAGACAAAGATTCTGCATAACAGTTACCTTAGTCTTGATATAAAACCAATAGATTATGGAGTGACTATTTGGTTTAATTTGGAAAGAATATTTTTTTACTATTTGCTATAAAAGTATAATAATGACTATCAGGAACGAAATAATTATTCAATTTCGGTAATACTAAGGAATTAGCATAATGTTGCTTTATTCAGACAACTTGCTTAAAACTTCCATTGCTTTTTCGGCGTCTCTTTTGTCAACAAAAATATGGTCATAATAAAAGGCTGCAATAACATTACAACTTATTCCATTGTTGGAAAGAGCTTTTGAAAATGCGGCTGTTAACCCTATTGCTTCAAGAGAAGAATGTACTGTAAGTGTGATCCAAGAAGAAATAAACGAATATTCAAGCCTCAAGGTGTCTGCCAATTCCTTTTTTACAATGATTGTGATAGCTTCTGACTCTTTAAAAAACATTAATACGTCATCCACCCCAACAGCCGACAAATCATTAATCGTACAAAAAACAAATTCTCCCTCATTCAACTTGGGCTTCATTGTCTTCAATAATATGTCTAAGTTTACTTCCCCCGTCATTTTATAGTCCTTTTGAAATAATTGAAAATCCCGATGGCAGAAACAAATGTCCAACTACTTTCGAGTATGATAAATGGAAGATACTTTAAAAGCACAGACGCCAAACAAGCCACTCCTGCACCTATTAAGTTTAGAAATAAATAGGTTAATCCATCTTTTTTTACAATATCTAAAAGGTTTAAAAAATAGGCAACCAACAAAATTGTTACGCCAATAAAACCTATCCAATCAATTAGGGTCATTGTGCGAAATTATGGGCGCATAAAAGTTTTTCGCTTTATAAATTATGTTGCGAATGTAGAGACGCATATCAATGCGTCTTAAAAGCGAAAATCTTTTATGAACCCGAAATTATTGTAGCAATTTAGTGAAAAAATTATTATGGTACATTCTGCCTTTGCTATCTAATTATGTTTTTTAACCAGAATTTTAGAAGTTTCTCATTCATTGTTGTTCGTGATGCGCTTCGCTTAACATCAACGAACAGCCTTGAAACATCTTGAATAGCTGAATTATTTTGGGAACATCTGGACTAGCTAAGTAAATAAAAAAGGCTACAAACTGATATGAACCAGTTTGTAGCCTTTATTTAAAACATACCCTTATAGTTATTACTTCAACTTTAAACCTTCAATTTTAAAGGAATAAGCCACCTGACCAATTGTAGAAGGCAAGTCAATCTTTAGGCCTTCATTATCTTGTGTAAAATTGAGTTTGCCATTATAGCCCAATAAAGTTACACTCTCTACCTTTCCGTTTACTGAATCTTTTGCCAAAGAAGCAATGATAGCTTGCTTTTCTGGCCAGCCCAAAGCAATGGCATATAGCGTATTTCTTTTTGTGGTAAAGCGATAACCAGGTTGTTTTGGCTGGTATTTGTTAGGATTATCCTCACCGCTTATTTTCCATGCTCTTGTACCATAAATGGCCTCACCATTGGTTTGCAACCATTTACCAATATCTAACAATATCTTTTGCTGTTCTACAGGTATTGTGCCATCAGACTTTGGCGAAATGTTTAATAGGTAGTTACCATTATGGCTTACATTATCTATCAACTTCCTGATGATTCCAGCTGAGTTTTGCAACTTCATCCCTTCTACATAACCAAACTTCTCTCCTATTGGGTCATCAACTTCCCATATATAATCAGTCAATGTTTTAGGCGCTCTTCCCTGACGTTCAAAATCTCTGATACTGCCATACAAATACGCATCGCTCTTAGTACTTATTGAAACAGCTTTGCCCCACTGTGCAGCACGATTATAGTAATAAGCGGCAAAACGAAGCTTGATAGAATCGAGTTTACGGCTATTGACACCATTATCAAACCAAAAAATATCGGGCTTGTATTTATCTACCAATTCTTGGCAACGAGCCAACCACTCTTCTAAGAATGCCTTGCTTTGTGGCGCATCATTCTGATCTTCTATTACTTCTTCGCCAGCTTTAGGGGCTTTACGTACAGGTGGCAATTGTGGTGGACCATAAAAGTCGGCATACTTAGGGTCGAACAAATCGGTCTTTGTTTTTAACATCGGAAACATAAAATCCCAATTCTCCATCCGATGATTGGATACACCAAACTTCAACCCTTGTTTACGGACAGCCTCGGATAATTCGCCAATAATATCCTTATGTGGCCCCATGTTCTTGGCATTCCATTTAGTGAGTTTACTATCATACATGGCAAAACCATCATGGTGTTCGGCAGTTGGGACAATATATTTAGCCCCAGATTTTTTAAAAAGTTCCGCCCAATCGGTAGCATTAAAACTTTCTGCCTTAAACAATGGAATCAAGTCTTTATAGCCAAAACTATCTACTTTGCCAAAGTGTTCTTCGTGCCATTTTTGTACACCGCCATTACTATACATGTGCCGAGGATACCACTCGCTAGCATGGGCAGCAACAGTATATACACCAAAGTGCATGAAAATACCAAACTTAGCATCTTGAAACCATTCTGGTATGCTATAGTTGTCTTTTATAGACTCCCATGAGGCTTTGTAAGGTCCTTTAGGTATATCAGCTGCCCTACCATTTGGCAACTTAATAGTAACACGTGGGGGAGTTGGCTGCTTAAAAGGAACTGTGGCAGTACTATCCTGTGCAGTGGCATGGAGTTGTAAGGTAACAATACAAGCAATAATACCTGTTTTTATATATTTCATTACGCAATTTTTAAACAATTATATTCAATCAAATCTCCATCTGTAAACTTCTATTTTCAAATATTAACTAGGCGTACAAGATTCTATCACAACAGGCTTATTCGTTTTCAAGAATATTGCTTCTTGACATGGTCATCATTATTTAGTTTAATGATTAAATAAAATTTAATCACCAATTGCCTTATTTTTCCTGAAAGGATTCTTCTCTTTTAAACAGAGTTTTAGTAGTATCCATTGTAGGCCAGCCAGCTTCATCAACATACATTGGTTTAATGTTTAGCAACGATGCTCCGTTAAACCTACGGGTATAGGCGTGATAAACAATAAAGGTTGTATCGTGTTCTGTAAAAAAACCATTGTGTCCACGGCCAGGTTCAGTTGAATCGCCTGCCAAAAACACAGTGTATTTATTATCAACCCAGCTTTCACCTTCTTTGGTTAAATAGGGGCCTTTTATATTTTTAGAACGTCCAATCACAATTTGGTAGGTACTATTATTACCTGCGCAACACCTACCCCTTGAAGCAAATATGTAGTAATAATCTGCATTCTTAATCAGAAATGCGCCTTCGCCCAAAGCTGTGGTAATGGTTGTTAATTCTGGCTTATCAGTTTTTAATTTCCCAGTTTTATAATCTAGTTCCACTAATCGCAACCCAGCTCTGTATGAGCCATATAACAAGTATTTTTTACCATCAGAATCAATAAAAATATTGGGATCAATACAGTTCACGCCTTCGCCACCATTCTTCACACCAATAACCTGCCCTTCATCAATCCATTTATAGTTGGGGTCGTTAAAGTCAAGAGTGGTATTTGTAGCATAGCCAATGCTAGAATTAAAGTTCATCCATGCAGAAACAGAGTAATACAAATTATATTTGCCATTACTGTAATGAATATCTGGTGCCCATAAACCAATCTTATCGGGTATATCATTCTTCCACCAATCAAATTTGATACTGTCCTTTCCAAAGACACTACCCGAATACATCCAGTTAATCCTATCCTTCGATGTCTTAATAGCCATACCCGTAGAAAAAACATAGTAGGTATCCCCCTGTTTTATCATCACGGGATCATGTACTGCAAGTTGACCTTTCAATCCATTATTTTCAAAAGTCTTAGTGGCTTGTGATGGTTGCGCATCTACAGAAATAACAATCCCAAAAAAGAGAATACCAATGTGAAAGATAAGTTTCATTTATTATTGTTTATTTATATCATTCGTATTTAAGACCATCAACAAAAGGTTGTTTTTTGGCAACTACCATCTTTCCTTCAGGCGTAAAATCTACCATCACAATAAGGTGATTGTCGTGAACTAGAGGGGTTTGCGATGGTTAGGTTAATCCTATTCTAAAATATTGAGTTCTTCAATTCGGTCTAAGTGCTTTTTATTTAAAGTTGCAAGTTTATAATCATGTGTCACGGCGGTGGCAGCAATGAATAAGTCTGCAATATCAATTTGTTTTCTTTTGCGTTTAAGATTTGCATTGATTTTTACAGATGTATCCACACACGACTCATCAAAAGAGATTACAGAAAGTTGTTGGAAGATACTATCCCAAAATAACAGTTGACTTTGTGTTGCACCCGAATAAATCTCATACTTGGTAACAGCAGAAATTATAAAAGAATATCCTTGCCTTATTAAAGCTATCCAAACAGACTTTTCTTTATCCGTTTTACGGTAATAGTCAATCAGTATTGAAGTGTCAACCAATACTATTTTGTCCGCCATTGGTTGATTGCTTTTCTATTATTATAAATGATGTCGATTTGCTTTGGTGTTGCAGTAGGACCATTAAGAAGTAGTTCTTCCAGCATATTTGACTTATCAACTTTAGATTCTTTTTCAATTTCTGCTTTCAATTGCTTTAGCTTGGCCAAAGGCAATGTCCTCACAATTTTGAGCAACTGGTTAAATTCTATATCAACTTGTACTTGCATAATGTAAATTTAAGAAGTTTTATCGAGATGGCAGAAGTTCTCTCTGTTTATAGATGATACACTTGAACCACCAATAATAAAGTATCTGCGATTTTTTACATTATGACTAGATTAGTAATCTCCTTTATTAGCAGTTCGTGATGCGCTTTGCTTAACATCAACAAACAGCCTTGCGAACACCTGGGCTAGCTGAATACTTGAGCTAGAGGATACTTGCTATTATCTTCGCTGCTACCGCACGTGTTTCACGTGTGGCTTCTCCACAATAAACTATTGGCAATTTATCTAAGCGAATCCACACGTGAAACACGTGCGGTAGCCCTTATAGATATTAGCGATTGACGAGGACTAGCTGGGCTAGCTGAGGATTGTACTTTTATTTTTTGTTATTGGATTATCTTAGCGAAACCACAAGTGACACACTTGCGGGAGCAGCGAGTCCGTGCGGCACCCTGATTGACGTGCGGCAGCGGGGGTGTCAAGAAGTGGTTTAAGTGTTTTAATATCAGATGCATTAGAAACACTTGTTTTAAAAACAGAAATCATTTTTTGGCTTTTTGCTTTAATACTATTTTTTCAAGGTCTGTCCAAGCACCGCCATTGAAAACATGCCTAAAACCCTTTTCTTTTAAAATCGTTTCAACTTTTACGCTTCTTAAACCGTGTGAACAACAGGTTATATAAGTTTTACTAGTGTCAAGTTCAATATATCTTTCTCTGATTGTGCCTAACGAAATATTTATGGAACCGTCAATATGCCCAGTTTTATATTCATTCTCTGTTCGTACATCCAGAATTGTAGCGCCATTTGCAATTTTAATATCTAATCCGTTTTCAAGTGTTGCAAAACGATAAGTTCGGTATGAAAGATAGATTAGAAGGCATACTAGACCTATAATTAATACCGATTTCATTCGTTTTCTTTGATGTTACTTAAAATTTTACTGTCAATGTAGAATGTTCCGAATGGTATGAAACATGCTAAAATTACTCTCCAAGTTGTTGTCTTGAATTTCCAATTTTCTTCAACTCCAACGCTTAAAGCATTGAATAAAAAGAGTAAAAAAATTGCTCCGTGAACTGGACCAAGTGCTTTCGACAAACTCGGGTTTTTAAAGTAGTATTTCAATGGTACGGCAACAAAAACTAATGCTAATAATGAAATTCCTTCCAAGAAGCCAATTACTCGTAATCTTCCAACTTTTGTTTTAAATAAATGTATCATATTATCTTAAATAAGGTCTGTTTGCTAATGGTGAAAATGGCCAAGGAATGGCTAAAAAAATTATAAGTAATGAAATTGAAAACCAAACTAACATTGTTTTAAATTTCTCATTATCCGTTTGTTTCCTTTTTGCAAGAGCAGATCCAATAGTGATGAAAATTATTGCGATTAGCATCAATACAATGTGGATTAGACCAAAAAAAGCTATTTCAATATCGTGAACTGCTTCTTTAAAGTTTGTCCAAAAATATTTCACGATAGGACTTTGAGAATAAAGGGTTATTCCAATTACCAATTGAATATGGGAAATTGTTGCAGTCCAATGTCTAACAGCATTATCAGATTTGGTAAACCCAGATTTTGAGTAATAACCTTTGAATGCTCTAAATATGCCGTAAATTAAACTTGCCAGTAAAAGCCAACGGACGGTTGAGTGATAAAATGTGAGTGTTTGATACATCGAATGTTTATTAACGATGCAAACATAAAACAAAAACATACTAAATAGTATGTTTTTGTAAAAAAGATTATTTCAATGTCTCCAAATAGTATTTCAGTTCCGTTAAATAGGTGTCATACACTAATTTGTTCTTATCTAGTTTACCAAAGTTTCGTATTCCCCAATAGCCAGACATAACAAACATTGTTACCTGATTTGCATTTACCTCATTACGGATAAGTCCTTTTAGTTTGCCTCTTTCTATTATTTCAATCATTGTAGTAATCCAAAGTTGAGTAATTTCATTTAGAGCATTACTAAAATCTTGATTCCATGAAGCCATCTCTTGTGTAAAGTTCGAAACTGGGCAACCATGCTGTACTTTTAAGAAGTCGTTTTCGATTAATAGATGATGTATTAAGTTGTGAATAGTCTCTATTGGGTTTTCATCATTTTGCAAAGGTTCAATAAAATTGCTAGACAGTGTTGGCTTTAGCAATTCGTTTATGATTGCTATTCCCATTTCGTCTTTGTTTTTGAAATGGTAATAAAAAGCGCCTTTAGTTACTTGTGTTGATGCAAGAATGTCGTCAATGCTAGTGGTTTGGTATCCCTTTTCGTAAATAAGCTCAAAAGCTTTTTGTAATATATTTAGTCGTGTGAGCGCTGCTTTCTTCATAAAACATACTAATTATCGCCTTTGCTGGAGTTCCCTACTGGCTTTTTGTTATATCTTTTGACCAACAACATCAGTAAGATATTAGTTACTCATTTTATTTAGTTGTAAAAACCTCCTTTGTAGTTGTTGGTCAAAAGACACAACAACGGCGAGTATTAAAAACCTGCCCCACCATCCTAAATCGCTACTGCAATAATACTATATATGTAGTTATGAATGTCCCTTGACCTTAATGTTGGGTGTATAAATAATTTTCGCAGATAGTAAAACCCTATAAGGGGCTGGCAGCCCTTATAGGGTTAGTTGCAGAATGGATTGAAGAGAAAATTATTTATCCCCCCCTTCATATTAGTGACTAAGTACACCTAAATAATTGAATATCATTGAAGGTTTTAACCAATACTGGAAGATATAAGCTTAAAAGTAGCAAACTTGCATGCATTATGACCATCACAATACCGATTATGACTACCACAATATGGATTATGAGGACTTAGACGTGCATTATGACCATCACAATGCGGATTATGACAACCTAGATGCCAATTATTACTATCACAATGTGGATTATGAGGACTTAGACGTGGATTATGAGCATCACAATGTGCATTATTTCTTTTTAAATATGGATTATTTCATTTTTGGCAACAGTAACTTCATTTTTGGCACTTAAAATTTCAATTTTGGCACTCATTACTTCAATTTTGGCGTCGATTATTTCAATTTTGGCAACAGTAATCTCATTTTTGGCACTGAGAATTTCAGTTTTGGCACTCAATATTTCATTTTTGGCGCATATTATTTCAATTTTGGCATCGATTACTTCAGTTTTGGCGAGGGTCGTTATTGGACATATACTGATGATTTGCAATTCGGTGGGCATGATGAATAATATTATGAGGACATAGAATGTTAGTGTGCGTAAGAAGATATGAAATATGATTAACAAAAGCGGCTACAAGCTGGTAAAACCCAGTTTGTAGCCGCTTTTGTATTTGATAAAATCTATATAACAATTAATACAATGCCGTAATAGTAACAGGACCTTCTAAACCAGAGGGTTGAACTTTCCAGTTGGAAGCATCGAAGCTTTTATATGCCACGTTTACAAAGTTTATTTCGTGATATTTACGCCATTCTATATTATGGCTGTCCATATATCTAATCCTGTTGGCCATCAGGTTTGCCACTTCTACGGTAATGGTATTATCTCCTTGCTTTAGATATGCCCCAATATTAGCATTGAAAGGCAATGACCATAGAATACCCACCTCTTTTCCATTGATGGTAACCCTTGCACTTTCATCTACCTTTCCTAGTGCCAATAAATAGTCTTTTGCATCCTTTTTAGTTAGCGTAAAATGTGTTGTATAGTTGGCAATGCCAGAAAAAGCTTCCGTTGTAGCATCACCACTTGCCGTATAAGGTTGCAATGTTTTTTGTTGCTGACTAGCTGGCAATTTAGGTCCACCAGAAATAAAGTCAACCTTCCAATCATTAGTTAAGGTAATTGTTTCATTGCCAGGTTTTAAATAACTCCAAGCATTACCGGTTGCAGCTTTATCAGATGTTTTAAGAATGATGGCTTCACCAGATTGTAACTGAATGCACACTTGCGTTGCACTATTTTGTGCCACAGATTTAGCAATGCCTGTTGCGCCTGTTTGAGGATCTAACACCGTTACAGATGCACTAGCAGCTTCAATAGTGATGGTGGTATCAATAACATCGGAAGTATGATTAACAATGTAATAATATTTGCCATCCTCCACCTTACGACGAATAAACTTTAAGCCTAAATCGGTCATGGTCTCCCTTTTCAGTTTGGCAAAAGTCAAGCCTTCCTGTACGTCTTCGGATATAATTATTTTGCCGTTCCCAATCTTTGCTTCGCTGATAGAACCTTCTACTTTAGCAAGCTTAATAGATGCAATAGTTTGTTTTAGTAATGCTCTTTGTTCTTCCAAATGAGATAATCCCGGAACATCTTTAGGCATGGATTGCATTACGATAGTATAGCCTTGTTCTGCCAAACCAATAATGCTCTTCAATGTACTTACTGGCATTAATTGCGTTGCAGAAACAAGAATTACTTTTTGATGAATAGATTTTGAAAGCAATGCTTTGTTATATAAATCGCCCAACATCTTATCGCTCACAAAATCGAAAGAATAACCGCTTTGTTGTAGTGCTTTTACATTTTTGTAAAAAGGCGTTGGGTGCAACCAAACATCAATAGAATGGATTGCCAAAGGCATTTCCAAACCTTTACTGGTATTCCATGCATCAAATACTGGCCAATACGCTAATATTTCATTATCACTTTGCCCGGCTTGCAACACAGATTGGCAACGGGAAATGTATTCATTCAGCCCTTTTAAATGAGGCCACAAACTATTGTTGGGCACAAAATTTACTGAGGCGTAAAACAACCAACCCGGGTAAGGTGCTTCGGCAGGAGAATAAGTGGCGCCATGATAAAACACATGGTTGATACCCGATAAAAATACTTGTTCCAACTCTGGTTTACACTGGCTCCAGGAGGTTTTAAAATGCTCCGTCAACCATGTAAATGTTTCGCTACTTGCATAAGGCTTTCCACTAACATGTGCTGCCGAAGAGGCAAACTTTAGCATTATTGGGTCTGGCTCTACATTTCTAACATCCGAAGCATCCCTTCGAAGACCATTTACTGCAAAAGTGCTGCTACCAAAGGTTTCACATTCGGGCATATCAACAGCAGAATACAAATCCAACAAATTTCCTGGTGAACCATGTGCCTGATTAGTACTTAATGACTTTTTAGAATGAGCCCACTTGGTAAAGTCTGTTGTAAAGTTTTGAAGCATCAAATCGCTTATTGTTTGGCGATAATCGCTTTTTACCCTTCTTATAATATCCGTATTGTCCTTAGACGTTAATTCTCTCAAATAAGGTTTCAAATCATACCCTCGGCGCGTATTAAACTCATTAAAGAAATCAGGCGTCCAGTCTGCACCATACACCTCGTAACTATCATTGAAGAAGTTTCTCACCCCATGATTACTATTACCAAAAGCGGTATCAAATGTCTTGAAGTAATTGTTTATAGACGTTTTAGAGAAGTGATCGAGCGTATATCCCTCACCGCCCAATGCAGCACGCTTTACCATTTGTCTTGTTTTGGTATTGAATGCAGCTACTATTTTCCAGTTACCAGCATCTTCCGGCATCCAGTTTAATGTCCCATCTGGCATAACTTTATCAGAAACATCTACTGCTTTCCCATTATTACCATAAGCCACTACTGCTTGTAAAAAAACACCTGACAATCCTTTTTGCTTACCATCATTCAGAATAATCTTGTCTTGCAACGGTTTACCGGCTTCTAGATTATACGTTTGAATAGTCAGTTTTGTAGCCGCATCTTCTGCCGTTACTTGTGGTCCACCGATAGGCCAACCAGTACCAACCGAAATATCAACGCCCATCTTTCTGGCAGCAGCCTGCTGAACAGTGTAATCCAACATCTTCATCCATTGCGGAGAAAGGTATTTAATGTATTTGTCTTCGTAACCTATAGCCCCATAAATAGGCACCACTTCTACCCCACCAAAACCTACATTCTGTAAGGCATTCAACTGATTGGTCAATCCCTTTTCATCCACCGCACTACCCATCCACCACCAACGAGTCCATGGTTTGGTTGTTTGTGTTTGTGCCGGCCACTGCGCCTGAGCCGCAGAATAACCCAATAGTAAAAAACTAACAACAGCTATCTTCTTCATTAATGTCTATTTATTATCAATACTTATTTCAATCAATTTCCGATGCGCAAAATACAACTCCTTTTGTTCTATTCTGCGTTCAAGTTTTTGGCCTTTAAGACGCATTATAATGCGTCTCTACTATTTACTTTTCTTTACTTCTACGGCATATACTTCATCCCATCCTTCAAAATTAGCCCTAAAAATAACCCACTTTCCATCCGGACTAAAGTGTACGTTTGGTTCTAACTTATAGTTATGAAACTTCATGTTTACCAAACGTTCTGCTTTCATCTTATCCCCTTCTGGCGTAAACAAATAAATCCATTGTCCATCCTTTGCCTTCGCCACCTGACCAGAATCGCCACCATCGCCACAAAACATGGTACCATCATTACTTCTATTAAAATGGATACTCCATTCATTGCGTTTCAATTCATATTTAACCTCTTTGCCAGTATGCACATTGGTTCCGCCTACAAAGAATGTCTTCGATTTTGGCATCTGCAAATCGTACCAAATCATTTGTCCATCAGTAGAAAACCATTCATGCCCTGCAATCTCATTCTCCACCGTTCTCTTGTGCATCAATTTTACTTCTTTTGTTTGCACATCTATTGTCCATATTCTATCTAGTTTATGCCAAGGTCCCTCATGGCAGAACATCAATAGATTTGGTTCCACAGGAGAAAACTGTATATGCCCTAACCAAGTGTTTTCTGTATGAATCTTATTTAATTCTCCTGTTTTGATGTTCACGGTAAACAAATCATTGGGTAAATGGGCATCAAATATCAACTGAAAGAAATCACTTTTCTTAGGGTGCTCCTTTAGTATTTTCTTTTGTTCATCGCTTGCCTTTGAACCAGCAAACAATGTTTCATCGGCATTAACGGTGGCAATACCTCCTTTGTAGTTTTCTGGAAATACAAATACCAATTTTGATTGCTTGGTGATTGCATTTACAACAAATACACTATCCTTAATCTGATAATAAATATTGCCAGACTTTGCAGCTATCACTTCACCATTCATGGCATTAGCCTGATTAGTTAACTGTTCTGCCTTTTCTGTAGCTAAATCCAACAAGAATATTTGTCTATTGAAAGGATTTCCTGCAGTAATAACTGGTCTTAATTTCTCTGATTCTTGCGCCCCCTTGGCCTTGCTATTATTGTAAAAAACCATTTTATTACCAATAAAAGGGTTATTATGAAAGTAAAAGCTAAGGCTATTCCCGGGGATATTGGTAAGACGCATCACTTTGTGGTGTGTATCCTTATCTATCCACACTTTGGGCATGGCGGTATCTCTTGTAGGCAAAATGGGTTGAGCGAAGGTGGTGGTTAAACTGCCAACCACTAACAATAAACTAAGGCATGTACGCATAGTAATAATCATTTCTTAAAATTTAGGGGTCATGATACAACCATTGATAATGGTTGCAAAATAAAAAGTAAAGACAAGCACAGTTGTATCAATAAAAATCATCGACAAGATTTGAAAGCAAGGACTGTGACCAAATGTTAGGCTGTAGGTTTAATTGATTGGTAGCAATGTGTGCAATAAAATATTGAAGCTAGAGATACAACCTTCCCATTCAACTACCTCGTCTTTGACAAGTGTATTAAGGTTATTTTAACTTTGTGTAATCCATTATTTATGACCAAATAACAGCTAATAACAAGAGAAACCAAACAAGTACCTACTACACCTTTATTTTGTGGGTGCAGTAGGTAAATAAACATGTAGTAGTATGCTTTTATACTTTTTTCACTAGGGGTGTCAAGCCTGTAATATCTGCAATATTCACGGGTTTACCACTATCGATACTATTTCTTGCTGCAATCCCAATTAATACTGCAAATGAACCATCCCTCGATCCTGCTCCCTGACGATAAGGATCTTCTCCTGGGGTAAATACTTGTTTACGAATGCGTAAATCGCCTCCTCCATGTCCACTTTCATTATTAGGTATCTTATAGCTTTCTCTTTTACCAAAACTAGTTGTTACATCAATCACATCAAATGCCTCTTCTTCCCAAGGTTGTTTTTCTTTAATCCATGCATCTAGCTTACCTTTTGTTCCATTAAATGAAATTCTATAGCCTTCATAGGGCGAATATGCAGTGAGTGAATAAGAAACTTGTACATTATTCATGTACTTAATCTGAACAGCCATTTTATCAAATATGTCAACATCTTTTCTAAATACACATCCATCACGCAAATAATGGTCGTATTGATAATTTGGTACATACATATCGTACAAACCCTGCTTCTTAGTAATATCCCAATAGAATTTACAATCTTTTTTATGATCACAATCTCTGCAATTCTCTCCTCGAACGCTTCCATTCTTACCATAAAAGTCAAGAGAGCCGTTACCATAAACAGTCTTTGGATCTGAATCTATCCACCAATTTAGCAAATCGAAATGGTGTGAAGCCTTATGCACAAGCAACGATCCACTGTTTTCTCGAAGTCTATGCCATCTTCTAAAATAATCTGCACCATGATAAACGTCCAAATACCAATGAAAATCTACCGACATTAAATCACCTATTACACCTGCTCGCAACAATTCATAAATCTTCTGACGATGTGGAGAATAGCGATAATTAAAAGTAACAGTCACTTTTTTACCTGTTCTTTTTTCTGCATCCAATATTGCCTGACATTTTTCTTCAGTAGTGGTCATTGGCTTTTCGGTTACAATGTCTGCACCGTACTCCATTCCCTTAATAATGTAGTGATGATGAAACCCATCAACTGTAGTTACAATCAGTTTGTCGGGCTTAGTTTCTTGCATCATCTTATCAAAATCGGTATAAATAGGGCAGTTGAGCTTCGCAGCTTCTCTAAAATATTTTACCCGGCCTTCATTTATATCGCAAAGTCCTACAAACTCAAGCACATCGCCAAACTCTTTAATTACAGGTTTGCACCACATTTCCAGCCCCCTATTGCCTGTGCCTACCATAGCAACTTTAATCTTTTTGTTTGATTCTCCGAATGGATTTGCCTGTAATCCAGAAGTGATGAGTGAACCAGCTAAAACTGTCCCTGCAGTTTTGATGAATGCTTTACGTTCCATATTTGCAATTGTTAGGATGCTAAAATACAGTTTAATTAGCGTTGTATTCATTAAAATAACTAAAACGTTAAAATAGTAGTTTGTTAACTATTTAAGTCTTTGATTAGTATCTCAATATATATTGCTTCTACAATGTCTTTGCCCCTGAAAATATATTATTTAATCTTTGCAATTGGCTCTTTATTCATGACCAAGTAATAGCTACAAACAATACAGGGATTCCTTTTGAGGTAGCACTGAGTCTACTAACAATTATAATTACAGATAAGTCATTTGCATTACGTTACTTTTGCGACATTTCAAACAACAATATGAATTTAACTTTTGAAACCCTTTCCATCGAAGTAATAAATTCATTGTTCCCTCCCATCCCTTCAGGCGTGATATTTTCTACGCAGCTTGATAATATTATATGGAATTATACCTACACATTAGAAGCGGGTATATATATGGAAGAACTTGGTTTTGACCTTGTAAGTGTGGCTGTTTCGATGAGCCTAGTAGAAGAAAATATTTTTGAGCCGGACCCCATCTGTTCTTTGCATTTAAAAACCAATTTTAAAGTAACTGGAGGTTTACCTATAGAATACAAACTTCATATACTACAAGTATTTCTGGGCATCTGCGTGGGGCAGGGACAAGGCATTTTTGCTTCAAAGAACCAAGAGAATTATCTTGCTAAAACAGTACCGCCCATGCTTAACGTACACGCAATGAATGACGAATTATTAACTTTAATAGAAACAGAATGGTAGTGAACGAAGAATTTTCTTATGGTTTAATGTATACAGACATCAACTCTTTCTCGCTACATCCTCAATATAGTACAGACAAGGAGTTGCCTGTTGGCAATTGCGACTTTAGGTTTGGCACAAGCTGGAAAGTGATAGAAACAAACGAAGAAGCTACACTTATTGATATGTCTTTCGAGATAAGACTATTGCGTAAGGAGGACCGTTTTCAGGTAGTTTTTCTCGATATTACCGGTCACTACACGGTAAGTTTAGGGCTTGATTTCGAAACCAAAATGGTAGCAGTAAGCGAAATATTCAACAACCTAGCCGCACAAGCACAAGGTATGTGGCATATAAAGATTACAAACCCTACAGTAGCAGCCATCCTACCACAGGCATATAATAAGCTGATGGAACAATTGGATACCCTGAAAGAACAGGTATATGAAAAATGGGAATGATAAAACTAAAACAAACTGACTAACTTTTTCTTTCTACTTTAACGGGATTAAAAATCCCTATCATTTGCTGGTTCGTTATGCGTTTCGCTTTAACATGAACTAACAGCAATTAGCTGAAACATTGTTTCCTACTTGCTACCATCTTCGCTGCTACCGCAAGTGTGTCACTTGTGGCTACGCTACAATTAAATAGTTATATTAAAAACGAAGCTGCAAAAACATTAGCAAACCATCTTAGCGAAGCCACAAGTGACACACTTGCGGTAGCAGCGAGTCCTTGTAGCACCCTGATTTGACGTGCGGCAGCGGGGGCCAGTGGGATGGAACACCCTAATTTGACGTGCGCTAGCTGGGCTAGCTGGGACCTTAGCGAATGAACACGCCACAGGCGTGCACTAGCCCTTGTAGATTTTAGCGAGTGACGCGGACTAGCTGGGAGTCCATGCGACACCCTGAATTGACGTGCGGTAGCGAGGTTATTATTGTTCTTCTATAATTTAAACCCTAAGCCGATACGCGCATTGGTAACACCGCCCGTACCAAGTTCAAGGAAGATACTCGTCTTTTTATAAAAATAATACTTCCCCCCTATATACAAACCAAGAATAAATCTACTAGTGTATTCATTACTTATTGTTTGGCCAGTATACGTATTTGACAACGTAATACTTCTATAACCAAGAGCAGTACCTCCATAAAAATCCGCCTTATTTGTTGATAAGTCAAACAATCTATTTAAGTGGTACGATAATCTTCCTCCAAGATAAAATATTGAATACCTATATGAGGTGTTATAGAAGCTATGGTTTAGATAATCTAAACCACCTCCCAAACTAATATTTTTTGCTACCCCAACTTCAAATGAAGCACCAATAGGTATTCCTCCTGCTTCATAGGAATTAACTCCAATCCCAACATTCAAAAGTTTAGCATGCTCATCAAAAGCATTCTGGGCTTTACTTATGTTAATAATACTAGACAAAACTGTAAATAAAACAACTAGCTTTTGCATTTTCTGTAATTTATATTATTAAACAAACAAGAATTTAATGTATTTCCAAAAATGACTTACTGGAAGGGATACACCACAAATATATGGTCATAAATACCTTTCTTCACAACATCTATTAAAACTATGAAACCATTGAATCATACCCCGCTAGTCACTCGCTACAATCTGCAAGGGCTAGCGCATCGCCTGTGGCGTGTGCATTCCCAACTAGCGCAGGTCTCTGACCTGTGCTGTTCGTTACTTATCTATCACTATCAATAAGCTTTCAACTCTATTTCCTTCAGAATTAAGTAACGGCTAGGCACAGGTCAGAGACCATGCGTCAGTTGCCGATTTTCGAACACACCCTACGCTAGATGGAGGTCTGTCATGTTTAGTAGAAGTTCCGCCTTTGTATGTGTTCCCCCCTCCAAATATCCCTACTATTTCACCACCAACTAGTAAAAAATAAAATAAGTTAGTCCACGCTTGTGCATAACCTAATACAATTGCTCCTTACCTCATACTCTCTTCCTCCCTTTCCAAACGTAAAATACCTTCCTAAAAACCCACAGACAGGGTTTGTAATTACAAACCGCATTTCTACAAGTGTATTTACTGCCTTTGTAATTGCAAACCGCATTTCTACAGGTGTTGTAACTGCCTTTGTAATTACAAACCCCATTTCTACAAGTGTATTTACTGCCTTTGTAATTACAAACCCTATTTCTACAAGTGTATTTACTGCCTTTGTAATTACAAACCGCATTTCTACTGGTGTATTTACTGCCTTTGTAATTGCAAACCGCATTTCTACAGATTTTTCTATAGGGTAGTATATAAAAGAGGCTTTGCTGTAATAACTTTCTGCTTGCCAATTGATGACTTTTGCTGTTTGGCAACACAATTAGGTTTCCTAAAAGATTGGGCATGTGTTATACCGTTTAGAATGGATTAGGTATCCCCGTCTTTGCGAGGCACGAAGCAACCTTTTATAAATAAATTCAAGCGTATTAGTCCTAAAAAAGGTTGCTTCGTGCCTCGCAAGGACGGGGAGATTATGGAGAAAATGAAATACAATTTGTTGCTTATTAATCGCAGGAAATTCGGCTGCAAAAAGAATATCTCTTAAAAAATAATTATTTTCAAAATATAATTATCTTTTGTCTTTATATCATCACTTCCACCATAACTTCGTTCTATCGTTGGCGCAGCAGCGGGCTTTGTTATTAATTTTTTACAATTTAAAACACCCGTTATGTCTGATTACGTATGGAATCGTTCCGTCAATTTCTTTCTGTTTCCTATCCAACAAAGCTATGTTGGTGGTAAAAAAATAATCGATTACACAGAGGAAGCACTTCTTGCTGGCATTGCCGACCCTGCAATACTTACCCTCCACACTTTCTTTCATACCTTGTGGGCTCAACACGACCTTGATTATGCAGCTTGGACTGTGCTAAAAAGTGCTAACCCAGGCAAAACGTTGGGAGTAACACAGTTGATTGATCAACTTTCTAGTACTAACATTCGTAAGTGGGATAAAAAGATTCAGGATGTTTATGACGTTGACACCACCGAATACAAGACATTGATGCCCAAGCATCGAACACCATTTCAAACCGGAACTGTAGCATCGAGGGTGCTTGCCATCAATACGCTGATAGCAACCATTGGTAACGATGCAAGTCTTGCCACTTTGAAGGCAACCATTGTAACCTTTGTTACATTATTAAATACCGCAACAGGCAAACAGAGCGGACAATTAAAAAATATAGATACGGCAATAGTGGCTTTAGATGCATCATCACTTGCAGCAGCGCAAGGAATGTTTTTTGTATATGCCAGCTTATTAGCCAAATTTTACCTTACGCCTACAAGCATTGATGTTTATTTTGATATTGCAGAACTGCATAGTGTACTGCAAATGATGTTTAATGCTACCCTAAAAATCCTTAATAAGGAAAGAGCAATTTGTCGCCGAAAAATGGATACTACCAAGTATTCTGTTAAATTTACGCATGCGGGTACAGGCATTGTAAACGTTTATTATACAAATGGTATAGCCAAAAAACCTGGTGTGGGCACAATAGTTACTGCCTTGCAACCAGATTCCTCAGCCACTTACACATTTGACGAATTGGGTTATACGGATATTAACAGCTTTTTGTATTTGGTAAACACTACCAGCAGCAAGGCTGAAGTAAAAATAGAAATAGTATTGAGTTAGATATGAGTTATATCTAAAAGCAAAGCCCTCGAAGAAATTACTTCGAGGGCTTTTTTATTACTAATAACTCATATCTGAGAATTAATTTCCATCTGGTTTTACAATATTACTTCTAGGGCTTTCGTACCAATGCCAATCTGTATCAGGCTTAGAAGGATTGAAAGTAGTAGTTGGATCCTTTAAGAAACTAACCAACCCAAGTTTACTCAGTTTAATACCTTCTATAATACATTTAGCTAGCTCGTAAGCACCATAAGGATTAAAGTGTGTATTATCTGCTAGAGCCTTCGTCTGATTGGGGTAACTATTGGCTGGATAATGCACAAAAGCTTTCTTAGATTGCTCAGCTCCTAAGGCTTCATAAAACAAACTACTCATTGCGTTTAAGTCTATCAAAGCAACACTTTCATCGGCAGAAGCTTTGCGGGCGGCAGCAGGAAAATCTCCAAGGCTATTGAAAACTTTACCCGTACTATCAAAAGATCTACGTGCTGTAGAGGTAACTATCACTGGTATTGCGCCTTTCCTTTTTGCTTCGCTTATAAAAAATTTCAAACGCTCAGAATAAGATTTCCAAGCACCATCATTAGGACCTTTTTCTTTTTGATCGTTATGACCAAACTCAACAAATAAATAATCTCCAGGTTTAATAACGCTCATTATCTTTTCTAAACGCTTACTACCCATAAAGCTGCCCAAGGTTAACCCAGACTCTGCATGATTGGCAATAGATACGCCTGCATTAAAGAAGTTAGGAATCATTTGCCCCCAAGAAGCCCAAGGCTCATCATCTTGATTTACAACTGTAGAATTTCCACACAAATAAACAGTTACAGCATCAGTTACTTTGGTAACCTCCATAGCAACGATATTGGGTTTTGTATTATTAAACTCGAGGGTAAGTTTATCATCCCAATCCAATTTAGTTAGTTCCCTATCTTTCAATTTCACCGTTTGGGATGAATTAATGTTCCGGTCTTTTCTATTGATGGTAAAAGTCTTTGTAATAAACTCACCTGGTTTGGTAACTATATTTTCTAGCATTAATCTCCTAGATTCTGCTTTAACTGTGGTAGCGGTGGCTTCTTTCAAATCACCAAAAGTGATAGAGATATTATAATTACCTTCTGGTAAATTTATTGAAAAATAAAAAGGTTTATCAGAGGTAATGAAATCGGATTTTAAAGGGTCTTTTCCTTTGCGGTCTACAGACATTACAGTAGTACCTAAATCGAAACCATAACCCTTACTAGCTGAATAGATATCCGTAGGGAGCACTTGTGTATATCCTTTAGCAACTTTACCATCACCAAAGTCAAACTTATAACTAGTAGTTTGTGCATTTATACTGGCAGAGCAAATGGCACCAAACACTACAATGGCTAACAAAAAGCCTTTCAAATCAGTTTTAAACATCATAATATATATTTATGCTTTAATTAATTGAAATCCGACTATTAAAATATATAATAGTTTATTGTAAAATTTCATTATTAAAAGGCAACAAAAAAAGCAACCTTTTATAAAAGGTTGCCATAGGGTTCTAGGTATATTAATTAATAACATTAAATCAGTTTACCATTTAAATGGCAGGTAATATTCTCTATTCATCAACTTAGCTCTAACTGTTGCTGCTGCAGGATTGCCATCTTTTAGAAGTTTATTATATATTTTATCTGCAATAAAAGAAGGATCATTACGTCTTAATGCAATACGTAATAAATCTGGCCAACGATAACCTTCGTAAGCTAACTCTAAACCTCCTTCTTTAATTATTGAATTTTCTAAATCAATAACGTTTAAAGTATCTGTAGTTGGCGTTGGTACCAAATTGGCTCTAGCTCTAATCCCTTGATTTCTATGCCAAGGACTTCTAAATCTTGGCACTTCACCATTCCGGGCATCAAAATCATAGGGTGGAGAATAACTCAATGTGTTCTGAAGATTAGTAACATCTCTCCCTGAAGCAGAAGAGGTATCGAAAGTAGAACTTATACCATTGTTCAATAATGCATAAGCTAATTTCGACTTTCCATCCCTATTGGCAGCTTCGGCAAAATGAAGATGAACAGCAGCTGCCCTACCTAAAAACCATTGACCATTTTTTTGCAAAATGTTAACGGGAGTTAATGCTTCGTTTAAGTAGTTATAGAGATACTTCACTATCACAGGCTGCCCATTTATAATTCTACAAGTCATTAAACCGCGAGCATCAAAAGGGAACTTATTTGTTTGAACTTGCGAATTCCAAATGTCAAGCGCATATTGAGAGGGCTTAACTAAATAGTTTCCTCCAACGTTTGAAAACAACTCGACAAAGGGATTGGTAGGAGAAAAAGTAGAGCTGAATGGCAAAACCCAATACATCTCAGAATTCCAAACAGCGTCTTTGCTGCGCGCAAACATTGACCGCCATCCTTGAGTATTATTGTCAAAAAAAGATTGCAAATCGCTTTCTTTAAACCTGACATAACTAATGTTTAATGGTGGAGGTGCTGATGAAAAATTTGAATTTTTAAAGTTGTCATAACTAGCTGCCGAACCTGAAGCAAAGAAGTAACCATTACCTTCCATCAACGCCCTGTAGTAAGTTGCTGCGGCAGTATAATTACCTTTCCAGAGATACAAATCTCCCAAGAAAACATTTTTCTCAATAAAGAAACTATTCGTTGTAGTACCATCCACATTTGTAATTAATGAGGTACCAGACGGATAAGGCAGTTTATAAGGTAACGCAGATGTAAAAGAAATAAGCGAATCTAGTAGTTGATTAAATGATATTTTAGGGAATTTACTAGCATCTCTTACATCGTTAATGTTTTCTAAGGCATTGGTTACATAAGGTACAGAATCATATTGAATACCTAATTGCAGATAAACCCATGAACGTATACATCCAATATCAGAATAACGTTGTTGGTATTCACCCAATTTAAATTTATTATCCTTCAACATTATATCGAAGTTCTTAAGAACATCATTACAATCATTTATTACGGAATAATAAGCTTTTGGATCGGAGTAAGGATTAGCCTGAGTAGTACTATGACTATTAACTTCTCTCAAATCATTGTCGGCATTAGCAGTTACCCCCATCAAATCTGCACGTAGCTCATTTAAAATTACATACTGCTTTGCTAAGCGCATAAATTTACCATATACACCAAGTACAGCTGCGTCAGCATCATAGATGTTCCGGTAATATTGTTTTGAATCCAAAACTGTTTCTGGATCTTTATTTAATATTTTATTACACGAAACAGAAAATAAACAACAGTAAATTGCAAAAGAAACTGCTCTATTTTTAGATTTTGTCAATATGAATTTCATACACTTAATTAATACTTTTATTGAATTATAAACCAATACGTAATCCAGTTATGATTGATTTAAACTGGGGTTCGAGACCTACATCTACGCCACGAGCTAATACACTTTCAGCAGAATAAAACTCTGGATCATACCCAAGATATTTTGTGAAGGTGATTAAGTTATTTCCAGTTACATAAAAAGTAACAGAACGTAAGAAACTATTAGATTTAACAGGAATTTGATAACCGATTGTAATTGTTTTTAAACGCAGAAATGAACCATCTTCAATCCATCTATCAGAAAAGCTACTATTGCCCATTGGGTCACCATAACTAGCTTTTGGGATGTTTGTTACCTGATTAGGCACTCTCCATCTATTTACTATACTCTGTAATTGATTATCGGTTGTAGATTGAGATTCTAATGCAGCGCGAATTCCATTATATACTTTGTTTCCTTGAGTGAAAGTAAATAATGCATCCAATGTAAATCTTTTGTATTCTAACTGTGTTGAAATACCGCCTACAATTTTAGGAGCAGGATTACCTATTACTTGTCTGTCTTTATCATCTATTACTTTATCTCCATTCAAATCAATAAATCTAATATCACCACCTTTGTATGGAGCATAAGAACCATCACTTTGCAATTTAGTTAAGCCATCAATAGTTGCTTCAGCATCAGATTTATAAATACCGTTTGTTTTGTAACCAAAAAAGCGACTAACCGATTGCCCTACTAGTGTTTGCATAGTTGCACCACCATAACTAGTAGTTAAATTACCTGGCAACGATACAATTGTACTATTGTAAGTTGACAGGTTCAAGCCTAAGTCCCATTTTAATTGCTTTTTATTAATAATTCTGGTAGAAATACTCAAATCAATACCAGTGGTTTTCATTGAACCAGTATTTGTTATTGCATAATCAAATCCAGAGGCTGCGGGTAATGGCTCGTAAGCCAGCATGTTATTTGTTTTGTTGTGATATATGTCTAAACTAACATTTACTCTTTCCTTTAATGTAGCGACGTCTAAACCAAAATTAAACTTGGAGTTAGCCTCCCACTGAAGACCAGGATTAGCTATATTTCCACGAACCAAGCCTTGCATACCTAATAAATTATAGGATACGTAAGACTGTTTTGCGGTATAGTTACCAATATCATCATTACCAGATTTACTGTAGGTAGCCCTAACTTTAAGTACATCGATAAAATTTACATCTTTCATGAAGCTTTCAGAACTAACTAACCAAGAAGCACCTATTGAAGGCATAACAGCAAAACAGTTCGAACCAATTTTCAAAGCATTACTAACATTCGTTCCAAATCTAGAGGAGCCATCAATTGCCATATTTAATGCAAGGAAATATCTATTTTTTAATGAATAATCTACACCTAAATATGTGTTACTCCATCCATACTTGCCAATACTACCACCTACTTTTCTTAACAAATTAGAACCTGTACCAACACTAATAAAGTCATCGGTTGCAGAGTTAGCACCCGTAGAAAAATCTTGCTCACTTCTACTATCTAGTATTCTTATACCAGCACGAGCAGTAACAACATGGTCACGCGCAAAAGTCCTAGTATAGTCTAAATAGGTATCATTATATAAACTATATATTTTCTTAGCTTGTCCACCTAAACGACTATCAATTATCGCATTTCCAGTTGTATCATTTGAAACACCTTTTCTTGGTATAAAATATTGTTCACGAACCTGGTCTACAGTTGTACCTAACAAACTACCTAAACTTAAAAATTGATTAAAGGTATATTTCAATGCAATAGAACCATAAAACCTATATACTTTACTTGTACCTATCATACTTTGAACAACAGAAGTTGGATTTCCAATACCCAAGGTATCTGTATCTGCAAGATTTGGAGAAACAAGACCATTATCTGCAATAACATGATTACTCATGAATGGCGCTTTTACTAAAGCCAAATAAAGAGGATTTGTTTTGGTAGACAATCCTTGATCCCTTAAACTTTGTTCGTTGAAATTAAAGGTGAAGGTAGTTGTAGCAGTTAATCTCCTTAGAATGTTAAAATCAGCATTTAATCTAATATTATACTTTTTAAAACTCGAACCTTTTGTTACACTAGGATTACTCAAAAAGCCCATAGATAAAACATATTTTGCTATGTTATCTCCCCCAGAAACTTTTACATAATAATTGCTATTTGCACTATTATCCAGCACTTCATTTTGCCAATCTGTTTGGTTATGATAACGATAATAATTAGGATTAGCAGAACTTGTATCATCACTTATATAAGGCTGAGCTAAAATTTGATTATTACTCCAACCTCGTGATTTTAAAACATCAGTCAAATATGTTCTGTAATCACTTGCATTCATTACTGGTAATTTTTTGGGAGAAAAATTAACCCCAGTATAAATACCCGCGTCAATTCTGGTAGCTAGTAGTTTTGCATGACCTGTAGTAATTATAATTACACCATTTGCCCCCTTAGTTCCATAAGTAGTTGAACCATCCTTAATTACAGAGATATTTTCAATATCTCTCATGTCAATATCAGCTAAAGCGTTTGTATAATGTTTAGAAATAAGAGAAGTACCATAATCAGAACAATCATAAATCATCCCATCAACAATAATTAATGGTTGAGTTGAAGCGAGCAATGAAGAATATCCCCTAATATTTAAGTAGGCACCTGCACCAGGAGTACCAGAACGCATAGTAGAACTTAAACCAGCAGACTTCCCTTGTAAGTAACCATCAGAAGTTTCATTATATCTTGCCCAATTGTCAGATGTACTTACAGAAGTAACCGCATTTACTAATTGGTTTTTAGGTTTAGATCCAAAAGGTAATACAGCTACATCATAAATAGAATTGTATGCATCTTCATACAATGATGTATTGGCAACTGAATTGCCTCTCAAAGGAATTTCCTTAGATTGAAATCCTTCACCACTAATAAATAAAGTAACTTCATAATTAGGAACTTTTATAGAAAAATTTCCATTATCATCTGTAAGGGCTGCTGAAAAGTCAGGGATAGAAATATTGATAGCAGCTAATGGCTTACCAGTTACCGCATCTCTAATAACACCTACAGCTTTTAACTCTTTTATATTATTATTCCCACCAACCTTTATCTTATCACTTGGTAAAACATCGCTAGATAAAACAGATTTACTTGCCCTCTCCTTTTTAGGTGTTGTAACTTTGTTAGAGTCTGCAGATTTAGACTTTTGCGTTTGAGAATAAATAGATGTTCCAACAAAAAAAGCTGTACTTACAATTAAACAACGTATAAATATATTTTTTCGCATTTGTATGAAGTATTCAAAATTATAAAACAACTAAAAGCAGTTGTTTCGAATGCATTAAAAAGCAGGTGTCAATTTAATATAGTCTAATGAAATAGAGTTACTACCACCAGATGTTGAGGATCCAGATGGACCAACTACATAGAGACTAAGTTTATTACTGTTACGATATGAAGTTAATTCAAACTCACCTAGCTGAACTTCATCATAATTTTTATATGCAATGGTTTGGGCAGGCAACGTAGTATCCTGTGTACTACCTATAGCAAGACGTTGACTCCATAAGGGAGAGGTTTGTACATCATTTACAGCAACCCATGATACAATATACTTCATAGCAGGAACACCAATTGGTACAGAATACCTTATAAAGTAATTTGAAAACCCATAATTCTGCATCAGTATATCTTTAAAAGCAACTCCAGTATTTGGGTTATTTCTTACTCTATAAAAAGTATTAGCACCTCTATCTGTTGTGGCAAAAGCAGTTGGTTTTTCGCCTTGAATTATTATTGGTGGAAATTTATCAGCAAGATTGAAATCTAATTTATTCAATACGTAAACATAACCATTACTCGTTTTATGGGAAGCCAAAATACGAGACTTATCTAATGGGAACTTTACTCCCTGAGTTGAAATAAGCGTATCAGGTAATTGATCGGGAGTATATGAACCTTTAACTACAAGGTCCTTAATTAAGTAAAATGAGGTTAAACTTTTTGTACTATCTGAATTACCGGTTTCAAACCAAGGAGATAACTTAAAAAATTCACTATTAAACCCTGCGTCATTCAAAATAAACAAAGTATACTCATTGCTTTCATCAGAAATATCTGACACTTTATCTAAAAAGGAATTCCTAAGAACAACTGCATTTGTAGAATCCCATATAGGATTCCCAGTGGTTGGGTCTGTTGCAATTTGTGTAGCTTTAGTAGAATCAAAATAATTGTAATTAAGCGAAGTAAAGGCGGTTTTACACAAGGGATAATTACTACTATTATTTAAAAAATCCCAACAATTACCTATACTAGGGATAAATTTATCAATAATATGGTATACCCCATTTGCTGCTGCAAGGTTTGAAGTTACAATATTAGCAGAGTCAAAAGTTAACCCATAAAAACGATTAAACTTACCATTCAGCATTGGAATCCTTTGCAAGGAACCATTAGTGACATAAGCTGAATTAGAAATATGGTTTCCAACAAACGCACGTAATTGAAGAGAATCATTTTCAATAGCTGGATCCAAAGAAGCTAAAGCTTGATTGGAGGGTGCCCAAACAGTATAAGATTTTGAAGCAGAAATTATTTTTGCATACCCACTTTTTTCAAGTAACTCACTGAATTTGGAAAGATTAGAGGTACTTTTTATCGCTTGATACAAATTATTAGCAACAGAAGAATCGGAAATTTCATTATGATTATCCCACTTTTTGTTACAGGCTACTATCACTCCTAATCCTAAAAGAAGCAATAAAATCAAGCTATACTTTTTTATAAACATTTTATCTAAGGTTAATTTTCAACAATTATTTTATGCCCAAAGTAAATTAAGGAACAATAGCTCCATCTCTTCCAAATAATGGTCTTAACTGATCATCATCTTTAGGTATAAATTGAAAGAAATCCATTGTCACAGTATTAGCACTTCCAGACCCCTGATCTTTAGCACATGTTAATCTTAAAGTATGCCTGTCTGTTGTCTTAATATCAACTACCCCCATACACATTCCGTAATTATTTTTTTGGCTTTGATTAGTAGTGTAAACTTTGTAACTAAAAGATTCCAAAACAGAAGGAATACCAGATGGTCTACTTGTAGCAAAGTCAAGATATCTATCAGTTAATGGTTCACCATCTACAGATACTTGGGTATATTGTCCCATACTAGATCGCCTAAAGTTGCACCAAAACTTGTATTTACCTTTAACGATTAGAGGTGTCTTAAATTCAATCCAATTATTAAAATTGGTTCTCAAATTGAAACCAAAACCATCATCCCACCAATAGTAATTTGATGATGTAGAAGCTTCTGTCCAATAAGAAACAGTTGCTTTAGTTTGTTGCCAAGTTACATCTTGTAAAGTACCATAAGCAAAGGTTTGAGATTTACCCGCTCTACGATAAACAGAAGTTAACTTTCTGATTTCAGGTTGATCTCCAGGATCAAAGTCAACCCTAAATGGCTTTCTAGCTTTTAACAACAACTGACTAGATAATATATTTAATACGCCATTAGTACAGGTGTTATCACTTTTCAGTCTATTAATAGGTACACCAGCTTCATATACACCATTAAATACAATTTCATTTAACAAGACAGTTTGGCCACTTAAAGTAACAGTGAGAACCGACTGAGGTGCAAGAGAAAGATGAGATTGTGCAGAGACAATATCCGCTACATATTTTAGGGCGGGCAAAATATGGTAAGCTGTGTATAAATACAAACTGTCATCTGGATTCTTTGGGTTAGTTGTGTGAAACCTAGCTGTGATGTCAGAATAAGAGAAAATATTTTGTTTAGCTAAAATACTATCGGGTTCTGCAAAACAAGTGAGAAATTTGCGCGTAGTATCTGGATTGTTAGCAATGTTCAAAGTATCATAGAAGCCAGTTGCTTTAAGTAATTGGGTGAAAATTTTGTAATTCCCATTAGACTCTAACATTTGAGCAATGGTCTCAGTAGCTGGTTGCAAAACACTATCAATTACGTGTATGTAACCATTTCCGGTTAAGATATTGGGTTGGGTCAGAATGGCTTGCCTATTTATCAAAGTAGAGCCATTATTATTTACTCCTGTAATCAAATATTGCCCCCTATACATGGTAGGAGAAGGCAATTTACCATCAGTAAATGAACCTGTAGTAATAGTGTCCGCTATTAAATGTAATTTGATTATATCCTTTAAAGTTGCAGTATCAAGTTGATCGGTGGAAGTTTTTCCAATCTTTTTGAGATACAATTTCATAGCAGAATTCGTAGGGGCAAAACAAGTATATGCACCATAAGCATTCAGAAAAGGACTAATGTTAGTTCTATCAAGAATTTTCACAAACTCGGAGAATTGGTTTGGATAACCTCTTAAGTAATCAACAATATTAACGTCGCTTGTAGTTTTGTATTCAAGCGATTGTTTTTTACATCCTGTAAACATAGATACAGCAACAAAACTGCATAAGCAAATAAATGCTGCAAAAAAAAAGTGTTTTTTCATAACGAGAAGCTTTTAAAATTTATTGGTAAAACGGATTTTGAATTAAGTTGGGATCAGACTGTAACTCATAAAAATAAATTGGAAGATAGTGGCTATTATGAGCCGGATCTTTGTATTTATTTATTGCAGATAACTGCCTAATTGGCGGTACAGATTTTGAGACCATATTCAATAACAAGTCAATACGTTCATAATTATTCCTTTTAGCATTTCGCAATATGTCATACCATCTTTTTCCTTCAAAGGCAAACTCTCTCGCTCTTTCTTGTAAAATAAAATCAGTCATTGTATTTCTATCTTCAGGATCGGGTTTAAGATCAGTTGCATCCAAAGCATTCGATCTGTCTCTAATGAAAGTAACGTAAGCTAAAGCTTCTACACCTCTCCCTCCCATTTGATTTAAAGCTTCGGCCTTCATTAAATATATATCTGCCATTCTGTAAGCAATCCAATGAGCATAAGAAGCATCTGCAGATCTGATGGTATTATAATCTACACCAATATACTTCCAAATCGCGTTATCACTTGTTCTTACAGAACAGCCTTGACCACGGATGTCAAAGTTTTTATCGTCAACAAAATCAATTGTATAAATCTGCTCCATTACAGTTGAAGAGGCCAAGAAACGAACCTTTGATGTAGTAAACATATCATAGAAGTTATTCAGTTTTTGTTGATCAAACTGAAATTCAAAAATTCCTTCTGAAGAATTCCCCTTATAATATAAATTATCGTATATAGTAATATTGCTTCCAAATAATAATCCATATTTTTTTGAGTCTATAATATAATTACATGCTTTTTCACATTCTGCATAGTTATCCATCCACAAGTAGACATCTGCCAACAACGCCTTGACAGAGTACTTATTAATTCGTCCTTTATCAGTAATAGAGTTACCATAAGTAAAAACAATATTAGAATCAGCAAACTTTAAATCACTTAATACCACTTGCAATACTGAATCTCCTGATGTTTTTGGTAAAAGCAAAAGATCTTGATCGCTAGATGTAGATTTTGTTTTAAGTGGCACATCTCTAAAGGTTTTTACAAGCGTGAAATACATCATTGCTCTTAAAGCTTTAACTTCTGCTAAATATTGATTTAATTGTTGCTTGGTGAAAGTATTATCATTTGCAAGAACACCAGGTGCGAAATCGATAACCGTATTACAATAATTAATTACTTGATATACACCAGCCCAATTCGTAACAGCATTTGTCGGCAAAGTATTCACGTTCATTACATCAGTTTCATCAGCTGTTATTCCATTTCCTGGTGCGATCATGTCTGCCCTCAATTCTCCCCATAAAAAAAATGTTTCAGTTAAGGATCTGCTGTTTGTAGGACTAGCCAATAGCGCACCATAACAACCTAAAACAGAAGCTTGAACTTGTTCTTTAGTTTTCCAGAACTCTTGACGTATTAAACCGTCTTGAGGTTTTAATTCAAGATACTTATTACAAGAAGTCAAAAGTGTAATAATCAGGGAAGAAGTTGTGATATAAAATAAAAGTCCACGTTTCATTTGTACTTGTTTATACTTTTTTATATTAAAAAGATGCACTTACACCAAAGGTTAAGGTCAAAACTGGAGGGGTACTACTATTATCTGTTACAACCGTAAATGGTCCCGAAATACCGCGAGGTGCAACTTCAGGATCTTGTCCTGTATAATTTGTAAACGTCATCAAATTTTCAGCGGTAACATATGCACTCATGTTTTTAACTTTCAATCGTTTCAGGATATCTCCAGTCATATTATATCTAACTGTTATAGATCTAAATCGTAAAAAAGAAGCATCTTCAACATATCTGTCACTTCCTAACCAATTATATCCTGAATTGAACAAGGCTCTGGGCATATCAGTTGCATCGCCTTCTTTCCTCCAACGTCTTAAAACAGCGGTACTTTGATTATTGTATCCAAACATGTTCGTTGTTGTCATTTTAGTCCCATTAACAACCTTATAGCTTGATCTGTAGTTAAAATAAGCTGCAAATTTCCAATTTTTTTTGTAGGTAACTGTTGCACCAAAACCTCCTGTTAATGAAGGATTACTGTTACCTAAGTAAACAACATCTTTGTAATCAATACTTCCATCATGATTTATATCTTCATATCTAGCATCACCTGCTTGAAAAAGATAATCAGTTTTAGGATAGTTAAAGCGCATATAAACTGCTTGCCCATTTGGACCAATAATTTGCTTTCCATTTGCATCAGTTGCTACAGTAGAAGCTGCATCTTTATAAACACCTTTAAACCTGTATCCGTAAATTGAACCAAATGGATTATTAAGTTGTAACAAAGTCAAGTAACTCCCATTTGTTGTTACATCACCATTTTTATTCGCAAAAAATGGTGAAATCTCACGCATTACATTTTCGTTGTGTGAAACATTAAAATTGATATCCAGAGTCCAGGTTTTGCTTTTAACTACACTAGATAGAACATTCAATTCCCAACCCTGATTATCCAATGTACCACCATTCATATCAACAGAAGTATAACCATTATATGTAGGCACTTTTAATCCATAAAATAACAAATCTCTTGTTGTATTTTTGTATGTTTCAAAATCAATATTGACTTTATTTTTAAGTACGATTAGATTAATCCCAAGATTTTTACCATTAATAACTTCATATTTCAAATTAGTTAATTCCATTGACGATGGATATACCCCACTCTGACCTTGATATGTCCACCCAAGATTACTATATTGATTATAGAAGCTGTAATCATTTCTAGGAGCATTACCAGCTAACCCATAACTTGCCCTTACACTAAAATCATTAATAAAGGTCAATTTCTTCATAAAGCGTTCACCAGATGCTCTCCACCGTGTGGAAATAGAAGGGAATAATCCATATCGATTAGCAGGCCCAAATCTAGAATTACCATCGCCCCTTAAACCGACATTAACTATATATCTTCCTTTGTAGCCATACTGAGCATTAATTAATGCACCGATTGTTCTAGTTTGAGAATATCCAGCCGAAACTCCTAAATCTGTATTTATTGTTCTAGCTGGAGTAGAGGCATCTTGCAACAATGAAGATGCGGTATTTGATGTTTGCGCCTGATTTGATAAAGTTCTGTTATCATAAGTTTGAACAGACAATACTGATGTTAACGTATGATTCTTAGGCATATGCGGAGTAAACAACAAGTTAGTTTTAGACTGAACATTAAAAGCATCTACATCACCATCATAAGCCCTATTCACAACAGTTTCAGTAGTCGGTCTACCAGTGGCTATTTGAGGCAAAAATGTTTTATTTTTTGTATTATTTACATCAAAACGTATATCCTCTGTAGCAACTAATACTTTAGGAATAATGGTATACTGAACATTGAATGTAGGAGTAATACGATTACTAATAACTCGATTCATTGCCGTGTTGGCCATTGCAACAGGATTGTATGTGTTGGGATATTGACCTTGAATATTGGAAACTGGGGAAAAATAATTAGGTGTTTGTATACCTTGTTCATTGTATTCATAAATGCTCATATTTGGCATTTTTGTCATTGCTTCATTTCTAAGATCAGTCGTATAATTTCTAGGATTATCAGAATAAGTATAGGAAAAGTCAGTCTTGAACTTTATCTTTTCAGAAACAACATAATCCAAATTAACACGAGTTGTAATTCTGCTTAGACTAGTACCAATAGTGGTTCCTGATTGATTTAAATAACCTAAAGAGGTAAAATATCTAGCTTTTTCTCCACCACCTGTCATTGAAACATTATGATCATGAGTAAACCCTATTTTAGTTATTGCAGCTAACCAATCAGTATTTTGACTATAATTATAATAATTATAAGGATCATTTCTATCATAAGCAAATTCCTTAATAGTTAGGGTATTTAAAGGAACTCCATTTTTATTAATATATTCTTCGGGTATTAGATTGGAATATTGATTACCATTAAGTAATGGTATAGACTTAGGTTGCTTCGAAATTATTTCTCTAGCAGTATATGTCAATACAGGTTTACCAATCCCTCCTCTTTTTGTAGTGATTAACAATACACCACTAGCCCCCTTGGCACCCCACATTGCAGTAGCAGCAGCATCTTTTAAAACTACTATTTCCTTAATGTCTGAAGGAGCGATATTTAGTAACTGAGCGTACCCTTGATCGTCTGCGGTACCAAAGTTAAAATCGGATGGAATAGATGTTTCTAGGGGTAAGCCATCAACTACTATTAGCGGATTGGTGCCCGCATTAATTGAAGAAGTCCCTCTAATTTTAATTGATAATGGAGCTCCCGGATCACCAGATGATGCAGTAATATCGACTCCAGCCATACGACCTTGCAATGCTTGATCTATTGTTGCAGCACCAAGCTCTTCTAAATCCTCGGCTTTAACTTTTGAGGAAGCAATTGTTAAATCTCTCTCGGCAATATTCATATTGCCATTATTAGTTTTTGGACCAGATGTTACAATAACATCTTCCATATCATTGCTACCACGTTCGAGTTTAACATTAATGGTGGTTTTGCCTCTAATTTCAAATGCTTGTGTTTTGTATCCTATGATTGCAAAATTAATTTTGTCTTTCTGATTGGTAATTTTTAATGCATAATTACCATCTATATCGCTATTTACGCCTTTAATAACACGTCCATCTGCATCAACCTCAGTAATAGAAACGTGCGCAATTGGAGAATTATCCTTCCTATCTGTAACGGCACCCCTAACAATTATTTTAGCTTCCTGCGCAATTGATTTAATACTGCTAAAAATTGCAAATACTGAAAATGCAAGCATAAAGTATTTATATAAATTTCTCATACCCTTAGTCATGTTTATTAGTAGGTTTAATAAGGTTGTAAATAAGTATCAATTAAATGAATAACACATCTATTGGCAAGGTTATTACTTTTTGAAATTATCAAATTTGCGTAATGAGGAGTAACACCATAATCTCTAAGTCTCATTACCCCTGAAGCAGAAGTGTTTAATCCTAATAAACCAGGTATGCTAGATGCATCCTTATATAGTGTAATTAACTTTCTAAAATCACCCTTCGGGGTATTGTTCAAATCATATCCATCAGGAATAACTGTATTTTTATCAAGTATATGGAACTTTATAAAATCAGCAATTAGTTTCTGTTGCAAAGGATCTGTAGTTACAAACAGTGGAGAACCATCATCGGCGGCAGGTAAGTAACCAGAATCTGCGGCTGCTTGTATCGCATCATTTTTAGGCACAAATACAGTGTAGAAAGAACCTAAATTAACACCCCTAATGTCGCCAGTTGCAGCCGTATATAATGTGGAATTAGATAGTAATTGGTAAAAATAACTAAACTCCGAACCAGGTGCATTACCTAACCTTTTAATTGTTAACCCAATCAAAGTATCACTATACTCTAATAAGCTATCTGAGTAATAAACGCGTCCATTAACTGCAGTTTTCGTATCCCCAGCTGTCACTTTATATGTGTATGTACCAGCAGAAGCTAACTTTCCACGACTCCATTTTATGTACTCTCCATTAATTGTTCTTATTATACCATCTCCATTTAAATCTGCCATTTCATCATTTTGAGTTGGTACAATATGAGAAGCCAAAATTCTTTGAAGTCTGTCTCTTGCAGCATTACCAATTGTAACACTTGTAGAACCAGGAGCTGTGTATTGCCAAGCACTTTGGGCAAAATTGTAATCAAATCCTTTAGCTCTCAACAACTCATCAGACATCATAAAAACAGTGTATTTAGCAAAGGGAATTGTGATATTTAGTCGTAGAGCTTGATCTAAAGCCCTTGTCATTAATAAGTATTTAGGATCTAAATAAGGTTTGCCATATACCGTTGAGAATACATTTGCAGATTGCACTTTGCTTGTACCATAAAAATTACCGTTACTCAACACTTGCTTATCTACTACATCTTTTTTCGCATCAAACCTAGCGGGCTCAGATTGAACATTTGTAGTAGCTGCGAATCTGCTTGGCCAAACAACATTCGCAAACATGTGGGCATTCAAAAAGTCTATGATAATTTGTTGAGGAACAACATCTAAACTTGTATAGTGTTCAAGTAATACTGAGTCTCTATACTTTAAGAATGCTTCATTTGTAGGAGCAAACAATGTCCATGAATTTGTTTGTCCATCATTATCTTGAAGCTTCAAATAATTCTCATTGTTTGGGGAAAAGCCCAAACTAGGGTTAAAGTTTTTTACATATACCAAATCATTTAAGCCTGTGATATTATTGTATCTTTTTGTAGCATCACTATTTTGAATGAATGAAACCATATATTTATCAAACAACTTCTTAAACTCACTGTAGTTAGATTTTGATGCCAAATATTGGTCAATACTTTTGAGTGGAAGTATTACTTTATCAACTTCATTGATATAACCATTTTCAGCTGTAATATCTGCGTTTACAACTTTTGCATTAGCAACATTAAAGCCGGTATATGTTGTATTTGGATAAAAATAGTTGTAGTCATAAGCACTAATTCCATTAGATGCCATGTATTTATCTACAAAGTAGGGAATGTATTTATTGTTATTGTCTCCTACTATAAAATTTCCATTTCTGTTTGCACCTATTGCTTTTACTTTTACACCTTCCATTGTGGTGTCGTCATAAAATCCTGTATAATTAACGGTTCTACGTCTAAAAGCCTGATTTAAAACCCAGCCTGTACTAGATTGGTAATCACTGAGCCTAGACTTGAGAAAAGCATTGTAAACCATTGCGTATGTAACAATTTGCTTAGCCGTAGCGGAATCAATTTGACTTACATCAGAAATACCTTTCTCAATAAAAAACTGCTTGAAAGCGGAATCGTTAGCTGCAAAAAAAGTCCAATAACCTGCAGCACTTAATATTTCTTTGTATCCTGCTTTATCAATACAAGCTAATAAATTTTTGAAATTCCCCCTTGTTTGCAATTGTTGATAAATGGGAGATGCTAAAGTGCTTGGTCTACTATAGTAATCATCAAAAGCTTTCTTTTTACAGCTTGAAAAAGAAAAGACAGCAAGAGCAACAATCAAAATGCTTTTTAACAATCCATTCATGGCAAAATATATAATTTACTTAAATCGTGAGAACTAATATTGGAAATCAAACAATCGCAAAGAACCTAAAAATCAACTAAGTGAAGTATTTATTTTTCCATTTAATCCACTTTCAAAGGATATTCTTCTGCAAGACGAAATTAGTATTATTTTCATTTTTGCAATTTTCTGTTTTTAAATAATCAATCTGAACTTGGTCTTACAACCTACACTTCCATTACGACTTATTTAAATCTTCTTAATCGTTTGAGATGCAATATTACTTTAACGCTATTTAACAACTGTCATACACCGTCATGTTTAAAATATTTACCTTTTTTTTAATTTTTTTAGATTTAAACTTGTTATAATATTGGTGTCTGAACAATACTTTTTCTATTACTCACTTTTTACTTAAAACACATGAAAAAAATCACGCGAATTGTTTTAACAATTGCCTTAATTTACACTACAATCAATCAATTAAATGCACAATCCTCCAGTAATCAAATGAAACTTTTCTTTGAAAAGGTCTATTTACATTTAGATAGAGAATATTATGTTTTGGGTGATGACATTTGGTTTAAAGCCTATTTATTAAATGGTCAAACAAATTTCCCAATTTACACAAGCAATAACTTGTATGTTGAATTGATAGCACCAGATGCAACAGTTACTTTTAGAGATGTCATCAGACTTGAGAATGGTGTTGGCAATGGGGATTTCCGATTAACTGATAGCCTCAACCCTGGAACATACCACATCAGGGCATACACGAATTGGATGAAAAATTTTGGAGATAACTTTATTTACGATCGAGAAATAAAGGTTGGAAACAAAACATTATCCCCAAATGATGCCTCTAAATTAAATTCAAACAATAAACCAAGCAATACGCCAAAGGAAAACTATTCCCTTCATTTCTTTCCAGAAGGGGGTTCATTAGTTGCTAATGTTGCTAGCGTTGTAGGACTTAAAGCAGAAGATGCAAATGGTAAATGTGTATCTGTAAAAGGTACTATTATTGATAGTAAAAATAAAGTGGTGGCTTCATTTACAAGTAATAGTATAGGCTTAGGAAGTTTCACGCTTACTCCACTCCAAGACGAATCTTATGATGTTAAAGCATTTGTAGTTCCTAATAACAAACCAATCAATGCAGATATAGATTTGCCTTTAGCCAAAGGATTACTAATTTCTGTTAAAGATTTGGATACCGCTTTCTTACAAGCTACCATTAAAACTAATAAAGCAACCCTTAGTTCATTGCAAAACAGTTTACTTACAATAATAGTTAAACATGCTGGCAAAAAGTATTTTGAAGACAGTGTTAAGCTTTCAGGGGAAACCTTATTGATTAAAATTCCAAAAAACAAATTACCAAAGGGGGTATCAATTGTAACATTATATGATGAAAAAGGACGACCTAATAGTGAACGTTTATTTTATATAGATAAAGAAAGTCCTTTGAGTACTACCGTTACTACAAATAAAAGAAGTTACGCTAAACAAGAAAGTACAGTTGTAAACATAAATACATTAGATAAAGATGGAAACCCACTTAAAGCAAACTTATCTATGTCGGTAGTTGATGGAACAATTGTTCCAGTTTCAGCAAGCAACATGGTCAACTACGTTTACTTACAATCTGAGATTAAAGGTCAGATAGAAAACGCAGATAAATATTTTGATATCAACAATAAAGACCGTTCTAAAGATTTGGACTTACTTTTATTAACCCAAGGTTGGAGAGATTTTATATGGTTACGCATTGCGCAGCAAGGCATCAACATAAAATACATTCCAGAAAGTGGCATCACTATCAGCGGTAAGATTAGGAGAGAAATTGGAGATAAACCTCTCAGAGGCATGAACGTTACTTTATTTGCAAGTCAAGCAACTGGCAACAAACTTTTCTCTACTCAATCAGATTCTGCCGGTCATTACTTCTTTGATGGCGTGAATATTACAGGTACAAGTAGAGTAAAAGTGGTATCCAAGGACAATAAAGGCAAAAGTGGTGGCTTTATCAGTTTAGATGATTTATTCAAAAATCAGTTACCTGTTAAGCAAGTCAACTATTTTAATCCTTTCATAGACACGGCTTCTTCGTACAAACAATTCTCCATTGCCGCAGCGCAAAGAATTTCGGCACTCGATAAAGCACGTCAATTAGAAATTAATGAGCTTCCTGGTGTTACCGTTACTAGCACAAAAGAAAAAGTTAGGATGATTGGTTATAGCCCTGTAATGGATGCTGGTTATAAAGATTCAGTTTTTATACCTGATGTATTTGATATGAAAAATTATGAAACTTTAGAAAACTATCTATTGCATAAAATGAATGGAGCACAAACAGATTTTGATAGAGGCGGAATAACCATTGGCGCAAAAAAAAACAAACCACGTATTACTGTAGAAAATAGGGAAGACTTATTTGAGCGTTTAGATTATTATGCATTACCTGTTAATGTAATTTCTAAAATTGTGATAGAACATGCAATATCTGTTGGCGATTCTATGGGTGATGTTTATTTTGTTCACCTAACTTTAAAACCAGAAGCGAATCAACAATCAAGCCCCGATCTTATCAATAAAGAAGTTACGGGTTATTATCAAGCGCGTTCATTCTATGTGCCACAGTTTAAACCAAGTTTACTAAGTAGCAACTACTTAACTACCCTATATTGGAAACCAGATATCACAACCGAGAATGGAAGTGCAAGGGTAGTATTTAGCAATAAAACAACTTCTTCCAAATGGAGTGTGATAGTAGAAGGTATTACAGAAAATGGTTTACCTATCAGTAGTGTAGTAAACTACGAAGTGAAATAACTTTATTGAGGAAGTAGTATTTAACAAGCTACTTCCCGTATAGCTTAAAATAAAAAGGATGTCGAAATAAATCGACATCCTTTTTATTTTGAGGCCCCGAGCGGGTTCGAACCGCTGTAGAAGCTTTTGCAGAGCTTTGCCTAACCACTCGGCCACAGAGCCTTTTTTTTAGAAGACTGCAAAAATAATGTATAGAGTTGATAAAGTAAGCTTTAAATTTGAAAAATTAAATAAATAGTATGCATAAGATAGAAGAAAGTGAATTAATCATTAACAACAGAGGGGCAATTTACCACATAAATCTACGCCCAGAGGAGCTAGCTAACACCATAATTACAGTGGGAGATCCAAACAGAGTAGGAGCAATCAGTAAATACTTCGATAAAATTGAAGTAAAACAAGAACACCGTGAATTTGTAGCACATACCGGCTATGTAGGCAAAAAAAAATTGACAGTTATTTCTACGGGTATCGGTCCTGACAATATAGATATCGTATTAAACGAGTTAGATGCACTTGCAAACATCGATTTGGAGACACGTACAATAAAACCGCAGCATACACAACTAACTTTTATACGACTAGGCACTTCTGGCTCATTACAAGCAGAAATTCCTGTAGACAGCCTTGTAGCTGGCACACATTCTATCGGTTTAGACAACCTATTGCATTATTATCGCTTCGAAAACAATGAAGAAGAGAAGCAATTGTATGAATTTTTCGTAAATCATACTAAACTAGACGGCGCCATTACTCCTTACGTGGCTACTGCAAGCGCAAGCCTACTAAAACACTTTGTAGATGGCTTTCATCATGGCATTACGGTAACATGTCCTGGTTTTTATGGCCCACAAGGAAGGGTTTTGCGTATGAACTTGGCTAACCCTCACTTAATTGATCAATTAACGAGCTTTAGATTCGGAAATAACTTCATTAGTAACTTCGAAATGGAAACTAGTGCCATTTATGGTATGAGTAAAATATTGGGCCACCAATGTTTGAGTGTAAACGTGATTGTTGCCAACAGAATAAGCAAACAATTTAGTAAAGATGGTGCAGCAGCCGTAGAAAATTTGATAAAAAAAGGTTTAGGAATAATTGAAGGAATCTGATATGCTCAAAACGGGAAACGGAAGGATCGAAAATCGGGAGTAGGTGAACCAATCTTTAGTCGCTTTGCAATTGATTTTAATAAATGAACGTTAACCTTTTAAGTTAAACAAACAACATGCTTAATCTATCACACAAAAAATTGGATGTGTACTTGATTTCCTTAAAACTTTTAGAGCAAGTTTATCAAATCACGAAATCATTTCCAGTAGATGAAAGATTTCTTTTGGTTAGTCAATTAAGACGAGCATCTATTTCTGTGTGTAGTAATATCGCGGAAGGGGCTTCTAGAGTGACAAATCCTGAGAAAAGACGATTTTTGGAAATATCTAGAAGTTCTTTAGTTGAAATATACTAATCTGATTTAGGTTTGCACACTAAATGGCTAAAATATTCGTTATTCTATAGATGACATTACAATTCAGCGAATCAGAGCTTTCGTTACTCAAGGAATTACAGCGCAATACTTCTGACAGGGATACCTATCA